>CAMLJA010000089.1 GCA_946480065.1 uncultured Thermomonas sp.
GTCGGCATGTTCGGCATCCAGGGCAACGTCAAGCAGGGCGTGGACGCGGCGAAGGTGGAGGCGATCGCCGACGAGGAGCTGCAGCGGCTGCTGGAGGAGGGCCCCACCGCGGAGGAGCTGGAGCGCGCCAAGACCAGCTTCCGCGCCGGCTTCGTGCGCGGCATCGAGCGCATCGGCGGCTTCGGCGGCAAGGCCGACGCGCTGGCCTCGTGCACCATCTACACCGGCGACCCCGGCTGCTTCCGCGACACCCTGGCCACCATCGACGGCGCCACCGCGGCGCAGCTGGTGGCGGTGGCGAACAAGTGGCTCAAGGGCCACAGCCACACCTTCGTGGTCGAGCCCGGAAAGCGCACGCCGCTGGCCGAGGACCCGGCGGTGAAGCCGGCGCCGATGGTGCTGCCCGCCGTCGACCCCAAGTACGCGACGATCCCCAGCGACGTCGACCGCAGCAAGGGCGTGCCGTCCGTCACCCGCTTCCCGGACCTGAAGTTCCCGACGCTGCAGCGCGCGACCCTGGCCAACGGCACCGAGGTGGTGCTGGCCGAGCGCCATGACATCCCGGTGGTGCAGGTGAGCTACGAGTTCGGCGGCGGCTACGCCTCCGACGCCAAGGACCGCCTGGGCGCGGCCAGCTTCGCGATGGGCATGCTGGACGAGGGCGCGGCCGGCATGGACGCGCTGGCGTTCGCCAACCGCGCGCAGGCGCTGGGCGCGCAGCTCGGCGCCAGCGCCGACATCGACGGCTCCGGCGCCTACGTCTCCGCGCTGAAGGACAAGCTGGACCCGTCGCTGCGGCTGTTCGCCGACATGCTGCGCAAGCCGAACTTCGCGCAGGCCGACATCGACCGCGTCAAGGCCAGCTGGATCGCCGGCATCGCGCAGGAGAAGGCCCGTCCCAACGGCGCCGCGCTGCGGGTGCTGCCGCCGCTGCTGTACGGCGACGGCCACCCGTACGGCATCCCGTTCAGCGGCACCGGCACCGGGGCCTCGATCAAGGCGCTGGGCCGCGACGACCTGGTGGCCTACCACGACGCCTACGTGCGGCCGCAGGGCGCCACCGTGATCGTGGTCGGCGACACCACCCTGGGCGAGATCGTGCCCAAGCTCAACGCGGTCTTCGGCGACTGGCGCGGCAGCGGCGCGGCGCCCGCGGGCGCGAAGGTGCCGGCGGTCGCGCGCCCCGACGGCGTGCGGGTGTTCCTGATCGACCAGCCCGGCGCGATCCAGGCCAACATCTTCGCCGGCGAACTGGTGGCATCCACCCGGGACCCGGCGGCCGACGTGTTCGACTTCGCCAACAAGGTGCTGGGCGGGCAGTTCTCCGCGCGCCTGAACATGAACCTGCGCGAGGACAAGCACTGGGCCTACGGCGCCTACAGCTTCACCTCCGACGCCGTCGGCCAGCGCCCGTGGATGGCGTTCGCGCCGGTGCAGATCGACAAGACCGTGCCGGCGCTGCAGGAGATGGTGCGCGAGATCGGCGACTACGCCAGCGGCGTGAAGCCGGCGACCCAGGCCGAGGTGGACAAGGCGCGCGCCGACGAGATCCACGGCCTGCCGGGCTCGTTCGAGACCGCCGGCGCGGTGATGAACGCGATCGGCGACATCGTGCGCTACGACCGCCCGGACGACTACGTCGTGCGGCACGCCGCGCACCTGAAGTCGCTGACCACCGACGAGGTCAACGCCGCGGCGAAGGCCATCGACCCGAAGGCGCTGACCTGGGTGGTGGTGGGCGACCTGTCGAAGATCGAGCAGCCGATCCGCGCGCTGGACCTGGGCACGGTCACGGTGATCGACGCCGACGGCAGGCCGGTGGCCGGCAAGTAGGCCGGCCGTTCATCCCGCGGTCCCCCGATGCCCGCCATCATGGCGGGCATCGTCGTTTCCGGAGGAGGCCTGCCATGCGTTCCATCCTTCCCGCCGCCGCCGCGGTACTCAGCCTGGCGCTGTCCGGCTGCACCTTCGTCCACATGGCCCCGGGCGCCGCGCGGGTGAAGGTGCTGGCCGCCGCCCCCACCGGCTGCGTGCAGCGCGGCGAGGTGGCGGTGTCGGTCAGGGACCGCCTGGGCCCGTACGAGCGCAGCGAGGCGCAGGTGCGCGACGAGCTGGAGACGCTGGCGCGCAACGAGGCCCCGGGCGTGGGCGCGGACACCATCAGCCCGCTTTCGCCGCCGCGCGACGGCGAGCAGCGCTGGGCGATGTGGCGCTGCGGCTGAACCTGGCACGCCAACGAGCTGAACCGGGATCACAGTACCACTCAATACGCCTGCGTACGGATGCGAAAACCGCTATCCTGCGCGGTTCCGGCGCGATGTCCGCGCCCGCCCGAGTGCGCCCCATGCTGTTCCAACACGTCGCCATCGCCGGCCTGGCCCACATCGACGCGCCGCGTCGGCTGACCTCCGACGAGATCAACGCCCGGCTGAAGCCGACCCTGGACCGGCTGGGCATCAAGACCGACGTGCTCGGCGACATCGCAGGCATCCACGCGCGCCGGCTGTGGGACGGCGACGTGCAGGCCTCGGACGCGGCCACCCTGGCCGGCGTCAAGGCGCTGGCCGACGCCGGCATCGACCCGGACAAGGTCGGCCTGCTGGTCAACACCTCGGTCAGCCGCGACTACCTGGAGCCGTCCACCGCCTCGATCGTGTCCGGCAACCTCGGGCTGCCCGACACCTGCCAGAACTTCGACGTGGCCAACGCCTGCCTGGCCTTCATCAACGGCATGGACATCGCCAGCCGGATGATCGAGCGCGGCGAGATCGACTACGCGCTGATCGTGGACGGCGAAACCGCCAACCTGGCCTACGAGAAGACGCTGGAGCGGATGACCCGCGCCGACGTCAGCGAGGACGACTTCCGCAACGAGCTGGCCACCCTCACCCTGGGTTCCGGCGCCGCCGCCATGGTGCTGGCCCGCGCCGAGCTGGCCCCGGGCGCGCCGCGCTACAAGGGCGGCGTCACCCGCGCGGCCACCGAGTGGAACAAGCTGTGCCGCGGCAACCTGGACGGCATGATCACCGACACCCGGATGCTGCTGATCGAGGGCATCAAGCTGGCCACCAAGACCTTCGAGGCGGCCAAGCAGAAGCTCGGCTGGGTGGCGGCGGAGCTGGACGAGTTCGTGATCCACCAGGTCAGCAAGGTCCACACCGCGGCCTTCACCAAGGCGATGGGCATCGATCCGAAGAAGGTCATGACCATCTTCAACGAGCACGGCAACATCGGCCCGGCCAGCGTGCCGATCGTGCTGAGCAAGCTGCGCGAGATGGGCCGGCTGAAGAAGGGCGACCGGGTGGCGCTGCTGGGGATCGGCTCGGGGCTGAACTGCTCGATGGCCGAAGTGGTCTGGTGAGGCGCGCTTGAGCGACGCCACGTTGCCGCCGTGCCCGCAGTGCGGCTCGGCCTACGCCTACCAGGACGGCGCCCGGCTGGTCTGCCCGGAATGCGGCCACGAATGGACTCCGGGCGAAGTTGCCGCCGACCCTGATGCGCTGGTGGTGCGCGACGCCGTCGGCAACCTGCTCGCCGATGGCGACAGCGTCACCGTGGCCAGGGACCTGAAGGTGAAGGGCGCCGCCAACGCGCTCAAGGTCGGCACCAGGATCAAGGGCATCCGCCTGGTCGACGGCGCGGACGGCCACAACATCGATTGCAGGAGCGACGGTTTCGGCGCGATGCGGCTGAAATCGGAGTTCTTGAAGAAGGCCTGACACGCCCCTTGTCCGCCTCGCCCGTGAACCTCCCCGACTATTCCTTCACCCCGCGGCGCTTCGAGGTCCGCCCCGGCATCGCCATGTCCTTCCTCGACGAAGGCCCGCGCGATGGCGAGGTGGTCGTGATGCTGCACGGGAATCCGTCGTGGAGCTTCTACTGGCGGCACCTGGTGTCGGGGCTGTCGGACCGCTACCGTTGCATCGTGCCGGACCACGTGGGCATGGGCCTGTCGGACAAGCCGGACGATGCGCCAGGCGCCGTGCCGCGGTACGACTACACCCTGCAGTCGCGTATCGACGACCTCGACGCGCTGCTGCGGCACCTGGGCATCGACGGCCCGGTGACGCTGGCGGTGCACGACTGGGGCGGGATGATCGGCTTCGGCTGGGCGCTGCGCGATCCCGCGCGCGTGCGGCGGCTGGTCATCACCAATACCGCCGCGTTCCCGCTGCCGGCGGCCAAGCGCTTCCCGGCGCGGCTGGCGATGGGCCGAGACTCGCGCCTGGGCGGCTGGCTGATCCGCCGCTTCAACCTGTTTGCGCGCGGCGCGGCCTGGTTCGGCACTAGGCGCTCGCTGCCGAAGGGCGTGCGCGCGGCCTATGCCGGCGTGTACGACGGCTGGGACAACGCGATCTCCACCCTGCGCTTCATGCAGGACATCCCGCTGCACGAGGGCGACCGCGCGATGCCGCTGGTGCGCGCCGCCGCCGCCGCGCTCCCGGGCTACGCCGACCGCCCGGCCTTCATCGGCTGGGGGCTGCGCGACTTCGTGTTCGACCGCCACTTCCTGGCCGGCTTCCGCGCCGCGCTGCCGGCGGCCGAGGTGCATGCGTTCGAGGACGCCGGCCACTACGTGCTGGAGGACAAGCACGAGGTGCTGGTGCCAGCGATCCGGCGTTTCCTCGACGCGCATCCCGCCTAATCGCCAACGATCGGCTGCAAAGGATGGGGTGGGCATTCGCGTAGCGGCATTTCGAGCCGCGTAGCGAATGCCCACCCCATCCGCGTAGCGGAAGCTGCCCGCCTCTTCAGGCCTCCGGCAGCGGATTGCGCTCCGCGTCCGGCACCCCTACCCAATCCGCCGGCGTCAGCAGCGGCAGGCCGTGCGCCAGCCGGGCCTTGTCGCACTGCGGGCTGGCGGCGCCGAACTCCCAGCTGGCCGGCACCAGCGCGCACACCGATGGCCGCCGCTCGTGGATGGTGCAGTGGCTGTAGCGGCCGATGTCGGCGTCCAGCGCCACGCAGCGCGGCTGCGCCTGCGAGGTGCCGCGCATCGCGCGCTCGTGGGTGCGCAGCGGCTCGGTGAGGTCGAACGGCACGCGCCCGCCGAGCTCGGGCTCGGTTTCCGACCAGTGGAAGGCGACCCGGAAGAACGCGCAGCAGGCGCCGCAGGTGAGGCACGGATGGGGCATGCGGGCGGCCTGCGCGGACGGGCGCGACGGGGGCGGGCGCGCATTCTGACGCGTCCACGGCCGGGCGCAAGAGGGGCGCGGAGCGGCGACAATGGGCCCATGTCCGACCCCTGCAACATCGCCGCCGCGCTGCCGCGGCTCGCCCGCGAGCGCCCCGGCCAGGTGGCGATGCGCTGCCCGGGCCGGGGCGGGCGCTACGACGTGGCGCTGACCTACGCCCAGCTGGACGCGCGCAGCGACGCCATCGCCGCCGGCCTGGCCCGGCGCGGCATCCGCCGCGGCACCCGCACCGTGGTGATGGTGCGGCCCACGCCGGCGTTCTTCCTGCTGATGTTCGCGCTGTTCAAGGCGGGCGCGGTGCCGGTGCTGGTGGATCCCGGCATCGACCGGCGCGCGCTGCGGCAGTGCCTGGACGAGGCGCGGCCGGAGGCGTTCGTCGGCATCCCGCTGGCGATGCTGGCGAAGGCGCTGCTGGGCTGGGCGCGCGCGGCAACGGTGCGCATCACCACCGGGCGCTGGCCGCTGCTGGCCGATGCCACCCTGGCGCGCATCGAGGCCGACGGCGCCGGCGCGGGTCCGCAGCTGGCCGCTACCGACGGCGAGGACGTGGCCGCGATCCTGTTCACCAGCGGCAGCACCGGCGTGCCCAAGGGCGTGGTGTACCGGCACCGCCATTTCGTCGCCCAGCTCCGGATGCTGGGCGAGGCCTTCGGCATCGCGCCCGGCGGCATCGACTTCCCCACCTTCCCGCCGTTCGCGCTGTTCGATCCCGCGCTGGGGCTGACCAGCATCATTCCCGACATGGACCCCACGCGGCCGGCGCAGGCAGACCCGCGCAAGCTGCATGCGGCGATCCAACACTTCGGCGTGACCCAGCTGTTCGGCTCGCCGGCATTGATGGGGGTGCTGGCCGCGCACGGAGAAAAACTGCCCGGCGTGCAGCGGGTGACCAGCGCCGGCGCGCCGGTGCCGCCGGCCGTGGTGCGGCGGATGCTGGAGCTGCTGCCGGCGGATGCGCAACTGTGGACGCCCTACGGCGCCACCGAGTGCCTGCCGGTGGCGGTGATCGAAGGCCGCGAACTGCTGACCCTGCGCGGGCGCACCGAGGCCGGCGCCGGCACCTGCGTGGGCCGGCCGGTGGCGGGCAACACCGTGCGGATCATCCATATCGACGATGGCGCGATCCCCGACTGGCATGACGGCCTGCAGGTCGCGCCGGGGCAGGTGGGCGAAATCACGGTCGCCGGCCCCAGCGCCACCGATGCCTACTTCAACCGCGACGCGCAGACGACGCTGGCGAAGATCCGCGAAACCCTGTCCGATGGCGGCACACGCATCGTCCACCGCATGGGCGACCTCGGCTGGTTCGATGCCGAGGGGCGGCTGTGGTTCTGCGGGCGCAAGTCGCAGCGCGTCGTCGTCGATGCGCAGGCCACGCTGTGCACCGAACAGGTCGAGCCGGTGTTCAACGCCCACCCGCAGGTGCGGCGCACGGCGCTGGTCGGCGTCGGCCCGGCCGGCGCGCAGCGCCCCGTGCTGTGCGTGGAACTGCAGGCCGGCACGCGCGCGCGCGAGTGGCCGCGGATTGCCGGCGAACTGCGCCACCTCGCGGATGGCTTCGTGCACACCGCGAAGATCGAGCGGTTCCTGCGTTACCCGGGGCAGTTCCCGGTGGACATCCGCCACAACGCCAAGATCGGCCGCGAGAAGCTGGCGGCCTGGGCGGCGAAGCAGCCGGCGAGGGACGAAGCATGAAGATCCTGGTCACCGGCGGCGGCGGCTTCCTCGGCCAGGCGCTCTGCCGCGGGCTGGTGGCGCGCGGCCACGACGTCGCCAGTTTCAACCGCGGCCACTACCCGGCGCTGGAGGCGCTGGGCGTGCGCCAGCTGCGCGGCGACCTGGCCGACCGCGACGCGGTGATGGCCGCGTTCGCCGGCGGCTACGACGCGGCTGACTTTGATGCGGTATTCCACAACGCCGCCAAGGCCGGGGCCTGGGGCAGTTACGCCAGCTACCACCAGGCGAACGTGGTGGGCACGCGGAACGTGCTGGAGGCCTGCCGCGCCCACGGCATCGGCCGGCTGGTCTACACCTCCACCCCCAGCGTGACCCATCGCGCCACCCATCCGGTGGAAGGCGGGACCGCCGAAACCGTGCCCTATGGCGAGCATTTCCAGGCGCCCTACGCCACCACCAAGGCGATCGCCGAGAAGGCCGTGCTGGCCGCCAACGACGCGTCGTTGGCCACGGTGGCCCTGCGCCCGCGGCTGATCTGGGGGCCGGGCGACAACCAGATCCTGCCGCGGCTGGTCGCGCGCGCGAAGGCGGGCCGCCTGCGCATCGTCGGCAGCGGCGACAACCTGGTGGACACCACCTACATCGACAACGCCGCGCAGGCGCATTTCGACGCCTTCGACC
>CAMLJA010000090.1 GCA_946480065.1 uncultured Thermomonas sp.
GCCGCGCGTCTCGCCGCCGGCCAGCACCTGGGCCACGCCCTGCAGCACGTCGCCGCCCCAGGGCGCCAGCGCCCAGACCTGCAGCGCGGGATCCAGCGCGTAGCGCGCGGTTTCCTGCAGCTGCCAGGGCAGGCCCAGGTGGTAGGCCACGTCGTCGTACTGCAGGGTGGGCAGCCACGCGCCGGTGCTGGCCAGCCCGAGCAGCAGCAGCGCGGCGGTCGAGGCGCGCGGCGCGGCGCGCGCGCCGGCATCGAATGCGCGCCACGCCTCGCGGGCCGCCGCCGCGATCGCCGCGCGCCGCCAGGCCACCAGCGCCACGCACGCCGCCAGGTAGGCCAGGCGATGGTGCAGCGGCAGCGGCAGCAGCCAGCCCAGCAGCCCGGCGACCAGCCCCAGGCCCACCGGCAGCGCCGCCGGCCCGGCGACCAGCAGGCTGCCGAGCGCGACCGCCGCGGCCGCCAGCAGCGCCACCGCCAGCACCGGCAGCGGGCCGGCATACACGGCCAGCGCCAGCAGCCAGACCGCGCCCAGCGCGCATGCGCGGGTGCCGCCGCGCCAGCGCTGCAGCGCCCATGCCGCCAGCCAGGCGAGCGCGCCCAGGAGCAGGTATTCCGAGAATCGCGGCCACGGCAGCACCGCAAGCGTGCGCTGCGCCAGCAGCCCGGCGGCGCACGCCGCCATGCCCGCCCACAGCAGCAGGGCGGGCACGAAGCGGGCTGGGGCGGACGGCGGCATCCGCGCGATGCTAGGGGTTTGCGGGCGGGCGTCAATCGCGACCCCGGCTGCACGGGCTGCCGCTAGAATCCGGGCATCCCGCCCCGAGAGTCCCCATGGCCGCACCGCTGCACGTCATCATCCTCGCCGCCGGCGAAGGCAAGCGCATGAAGTCGGCGCTGCCGAAAGTGCTGCAGGAGATCGCCGGGCGGCCGATGCTGGCCCACGTGGTGGCCGCCGCGCGCGCGCTGGACCCCCAGGGCGTGCACATCGTCTACGGCCACGGCGGCGCCCGGGTGCGGGACGCCTTCGCCGGCCAGCCCGACCTGCGCTGGGCCGAGCAGGCGCGCCAGCTCGGCACCGGCCACGCGGTGCTGCAGGCGATGCCGGAAGTGCCCGACGCCGCCCGCGTGCTGGTGTTGTACGGCGACGTGCCGCTGATCACGCCGGACTCGCTGCGGCGGCTGCTGGACGCGCCCGGGCGGCTGGCGGTGCTGGCGGCGGAACTGCCGCAGCCCGACGGCTACGGCCGGATCGTGCGCGATCCCGAGGGCCGGGTCGCCGCCATCGTCGAACACAAGGACGCCGACGAGGACCAGCGCCGCATCCGCCTGGTCAACACCGGGGTCATCGCCGCCGACTCCACCGCGCTGCGGCGCTGGCTGGAGCACCTGCGCAACGACAACGCGCAGGGCGAGTACTACCTCACCGACGTGTTCGCCGCGGCCGCCGACGAATACGCCGCCGCGGAGATCGTGGTGGTGGCCGACCCGCTGGAGACCGAGGGTGCCAACGACCCGTGGCAGCTGGCGCAGCTGGAGCGCGCGTTCCAGCTGCGGCAGGCGCGGGCGCTGTGCGCCGACGGCGCGCGGCTGGCAGACCCGTCGCGGCTCGACGTGCGCGGCAGCGTGCGCGTGGGCCGCGACGTGGTGATCGACGTGGACGTGGTGCTGGAAGGCGAGGTGGTGCTGGGCGACGGCGTGCGGATCGGCCCGTTCTGCCGGATCAAGGATGCCTTCCTCGGCGCCGGCACCGAGGTGCGCGCCCACTGCGACATCGACGGCGCCCGCTGCGAGGGCGCGGTGCAGGTCGGCCCGTTCGCGCGCCTGCGCCCGGGCACGGTGCTGGCCGACGGCGCCCACATCGGCAACTTCGTGGAGGCCAAGAACGCCACGGTCGGCGTGGGCAGCAAGGCCAACCACCTGAGTTACCTGGGCGACGCGGTGATCGGCGCCGGCGTCAACGTGGGCGCGGGCACCATCACCTGCAACTACGACGGCGCCAACAAGTCCACGACGACGATCGGGGACGGCGCCTTCATCGGTTCCAACAGCGCGCTGGTGGCGCCGGTCACCGTGGGCGCGGGGGCGACGATCGGCGCCGGCTCCACTCTGACCAAGGATGCACCGGAGGGCCAGCTCACGGTCGCGCGCGCGCGCCAGGTCACGCTGGACGGCTGGCAGCGGCCGGCGAAGAAGCCGAAGTAACCGGAGTGGGGCCAGGCGCAGCCGAACCAGGCCTCGCGGACCGTCATGCCTGGCCGCCGGCGGTAGCGACCGCTGTGGTGGGAGAGGCGGCAGCCGTGGTCGCGTGCGGCGGCAGCCTGTCGCCGCGCCGGACCGACCGCCGCGCTCAGCCCGGCAGCACCATCGCCACGCACAGCCCGCCGCCCTGGCGGTTGAGCAGGGCGATGCGGCCGCCGTGCGCCTCGGCGATCTCGCGCGCCAGCGCCAGCCCCAGCCCGGTGCCGTGGCGCTTGGTGGAGTAGAAGGGCAGCAGCGCGTTCGCCAGCACCGCCTCGTTCATGCCGCTGCCGCGGTCCAGCACCTCGATCCGCCAGCCGTCGTCGGGCACGCGCCGGATCGACAGCCGCACCTCCTCCGCGGGCGAGCCGGATTCGTGCGCGTTCTTGAGCAGGTTCAGCAGCGCCTGCTCCAGCTGCGCCGGGTCGAAGCGGCCCACGCCGTCGGGCGGCTGCAGCTCCAGCGCGAACCCCACCTGGCTGCCCAGCTGCTCGGCGAAGCGCCGCCATTCCACCGGCGCGCTGCGGGGGGCCGGCAGCTTGGCGAAGCGCGCGTAGTCGCGGATGAAGCCCTCCAGGTGGCGGGCGCGGTCCTCGATCGTGGCCAGCGCCTCCGGCAGCCGCTGCGGCTGGCCGCGGCGCAGCAGCTCGGCGCTGGAGTGCGCCAGCGAGGCGATCGGCGCCAGCGAGTTGTTGAGCTCGTGGCTGATCACCCGGATCACCTTCTTCCAGGTCTGCACTTCCTGCCGGCGCAGTTCGGCGGTGAGCTGGCGCAGCAGCACCAGTTCGTGCAGGCGGCCGTTGAGGCGGAAGCTGCGGCGCGAGAGGTGGTAGATGTCCTCGTCCTCCCCCTCGCCGACGGTGAACATGCCGTCGCCGCCGCGCGCGAACGCCTCGCGCACCGCCGGCGCTGCCGCGGCCAGCAGCTCGTCGAAGCCGCGCCCCTCCAGCCGCTTGCCGTCGCCCAGCATGCGCCGCGCCGCCAGGTTGCCCAGCACCACCCGGCGCGCGGCGTCCACCAGCACCATCGCCACCGGCGTGTTCTGGACCATGGTGTCCAGCAGCAGCTCGCGCTGCACCAGCGCCAGCCGCTGTTCGCGCAGCGCGTTGCCCAGCGCGTTGTGCGCGTCGACGAGCTCGATCAGGTCGCTGGCCTTGTCCCAGGTGATGCCGAAGCTGAAGTCGCCGTCGCGGTAGCTGGCCACGGTGCCGGCCAGGGCGCGGAACAGCGAGCGCATCGGCACCAGCGCGCGCCAGATCACCGTGCCCACGAGCAGCGCCATCGCGGACCCGGCCACCAGCGCCGCGGCCCACGGCTGCAGCCAGCGGCCCAGCCAGGCGGTGGCGGCCGCCGCCAGCGCGATGCCCAGCGCCGCGATGGCGATCATGCGCACGGCGATCGGCAGCACCCGGAGGACGCGCATGCGCTTGCCGTCAGCCGCGCGGGATGCCGAGCCGGTCCAGCCGGCGGTACAGCGCCTGGCGCGACATCCCCAGGTCCGCGGCCGCCTGCGCCAGCACCCCGCCGCAGCGGGCCAACGCGGCCTCGATCGTGCCGCGGTCGGGCTCGTCGACGCCCGCCGCCGGGGCCGCCGACGCGGCCGGCGCGGGCAGGTCCAGGTCGGCGGCGTGCACCACCTCGCCGCGCGCCAGCAGCGCCGCGCGCTGGATCGCGTTGCGCAGCTCGCGCACGTTGCCCGGCCAGGCGTGCCGCTGCAGCGCGCGCTCGGCGTCCTCGCCCAGGCGCTTGCCGGCGGGCAGGAAATGCCGCGCCAGCGGCAGGATGTCGCGCGGGCGCTGGGCCAGAGACGGCAGCCGCAGCTCGATCCCGGCCAGCCGGTAGTACAGGTCCTCGCGGAAGCGGCCCTCGGCGATCAGCGCCTGCAGGTTGGCGTTGGTGGCGCTGACCACCCGCACCTTGACCTGGCGCTCGCGGTTGCCGCCCAGGCGCTCGAAGCGGCCCGTCTCCAGCACCCGCAGCAGCTTGACCTGGCCGGCCAGCGGCAGGGTGCCGATCTCGTCCAGGAACAGGGTGCCGCCATCGGCGGCCTCGAACTTGCCCTCGCGCGCGCGGGTGGCGCCGGTATAGGCGCCGGCCTCGGCGCCGAACAGCTCGGCCTCCACCAGGTCGGCCGGCAGCGCGCCGCAGTTGAGCGCCACGAACGGGCCGGACTTCACCAGCGAGTTGGCGTGCACGATCTCGGCGTAGCGTTCCTTGCCGGCGCCGTTCGGCCCGGTGATCAGCACCGGCAGTTCCGAGCGCGCCACTTGGCAGGCCAGCGCCAGCGCGTTGCCGCTGGCGGGGTCGGCGTAGACGATGCCGCGCAGGTCGTAACCGGCCAGCGCCCGGCGCTGGCTGCGCTCGGACGCGCCGGCCTGCGCCAGCGCGCGGCGCGCCTCGCCCAGCTCCAGCAGGTTGTTGACCGTGGCCAGCAGCTTGCGGTCGTCCCAGGGCTTGGCCAGGTAGTCGGCGGCGCCGGCCTTGACCAGCTCGATCGCCGACTCCAGCTGCGTCCAGGCGGTGAGCAGGATCACCGGCAGGTCCGGGTGGCGCGCGCGGATGTCGTGGAACAGGGCCACGCCCTCGTCGCCGGAGGTGGTGTCGGCGTGGAAGTTCATGTCCTGGATCACCAGGTCCACGTCCTCCCGCGCCAGCGCCTCCAGCCCGGCCTGCGGCGTCTCCGCGCGCAGGGTGCGGATGTCGTGCAGCGAGAACAGCACGTCCAGCGCGGTGCCGACCGCGGGGTTGTCGTCGATGACCAGGATGGCGGGCATGGCGGGATTGTAGGGGCGGCGCGCTCAGACCGAGCGCGTCGCCACCGCCGGCGGCACCGCGGCCGCGCGACGGGCCGGGCCCAGCACCGCGGCCTGGCCGAGCAGCCACAGCACCACCGCGCCCACCGGCAGGTACCACAGCGGCAGCCGCGGCAGCTCGTAGGCGCCCATCAGCAGCTGGTTCAGCCCGTAGGCCAGCAGCATGCCCAGCACGATGCCGATCCCGGCGATCAGGAAGTTCTCCACCTGGAAATAGCGCAGGATCTGGCCGCGGGTGGCGCCCAGCGCGCGGCGCACGCCGATCTGCTTGGTCCGCTGCTGCACCCAGAAGCTGGCCAGGCCGACGATGCCCAGCGCGGTCACCACCAGCAGCGCGGCGCACACCACCAGCAGCAGCCACGCCATCGCGCGGTCGTCCTGGAAGTATTCGCCGCGGATCTCGTCGAAGGTGGCCTCGCCGTCGTGCAGGCGGTTGGGATCCACCTTGTCCAGCGCGTTCCACGCCGCCGCGATCACCTCCTTGCGCCGCGCGGGGTCCTTGACCCGCAGCGCGTAGAAGCCCTCGGCGAAGCTCAGGCGCACCGGCAGGATGATCGAGTACTGCTGCGTCAGCGGGCCCTGGAAGGTGTTCGGGCGCGCCAGCGACTCCACGATGCCGACCACCCGCAGCGCGGTGTTGCCCATGTACACGGTGCGCCCCAGGGTGCTGCCGTCGGGGTAGAGCTTGTCGGCCACCGCCTGCGTCACCAGCACCGGGAAGGTGGCCTTGGACGGGTCGATCTCCTTGCCGATCTGCGAGAAGTCCACGTATTCGTCGGGACGGAAGTCGCGGCCCTTGGCCAGGCGCAGGCCCAGGGTCTCGGCCAGGTCCTCGGTGCCCATGTACTGGGCAGCGGTCAGGGTGGGCACCTCCTGCTCGCGGGTGAGCGACAGGCTGGTGTTCCACGAGCCGCGGCGGCGGAACGGCAGCTGGTTGATGGTGGTGGCGCGCTCCACGCCGGGGACCGCGCGCAGCGCGGCCAGGTCCTCGCGGGTCAGCGCGGCGGCGTTGACCTGGGTGCCGATGCCGTTGACGCGGATCTCGACCACGCGGTCTTCGTCGATGCCGCTGGGCTTGCCGATGGCCTCCAGCCGCTGGCCGATCAGGAACAGGGCGTTGCACACGATCGCGCAGGTCAGCGCGACCTCCAGCGCCAGCAGCGCGGCCGCGGTCTTGTGGCGCCGCAGGGAGGACAGGATGGGGCGGATTTCCATGGGGTGCTCCGTAGGGTTCGGCGCCGGCCGCGGGCGGCCGGCGGCAGGCGTCATTGCGACTTCAGCTGGACCGCCGGGGCGATCTGCATCGCGCGCCAGGCGGGCAGCAGGCCGGCCAGCAGGCTGGCGACCAGCGCCAGGGCGAAGGTGAGCAGCAGCATCGGCCCGTCCAGCCGCGCCAGCGGCGCGTAGTCCACCGGCTGCTGGCGCACCGCCCACAGGCCCAGCAGGGCGAGGCCCAGCCCCAGTACGCCGCCGGCCAGGCCGATGGTGGAGGACTCCACCAGGTACTGGGCGAAGATCGCCGAGCGGGTGGCGCCCAGCGCGCGGCGCACGCCGATCTCGCTGCTGCGGCGCAGGAACTTGGCCAGCAGCAGGCCCACCGTGTTGACCAGGCAGACCAGCAGGAACGCCAGCGCCAGCCACAGCTGCAGGTGCACGTCGCCGGGCACCACCTGGTTGAAGTCCAGCCACGCCATCACGTCGCGCAGGCGGGTGTTCGGCGGGCGCTGGTAGCGGCCGGCGCTGCGCTGCTGGCGGGAATAGTTGTCCAGGTAGGCCTTGTAGGCGGCCGCGTCGCCCGGCGAATCGAGTTCAACCCAGTACTGGATCCACGCGCAGTTCGCGTTCACGCCGGTGTTGTCGCCGTCCGGACTGTCGCCGTAGCAGTTCATGTTGCCGTTGCGGCCCAGCTTGAGGTCCATCGCGGTGGAGAACGGCAGGTACACGTCCTCGCCGCTGTCGTAGCGGCCGGTGGCCAGGTCGTAGAAGTGGGGCACCGGGTCCCAGTCGTCCAGCACGCCGACGATGCGCACGCTGTTGCCGTCCACCCGCAACTCGCGGCCGGTGCCGTCGGCGCCGCCGAACAGCTTCTCGTTGAGCTCCTTGCTGATCACCGCCACCCGGGCGCGGGCGTCGTCGTCGGCCGCGGTCCAGCCGCGGCCGTACAGGAACGGCACGTCGAACATCGGGAAGAAGTCGGCCGAGGCGTAGCGCGCGCCGGAGCCGAACGGCTTCAGCGTGCTGCCGGCGGGCTCGACGATCACCCCGCCGCCGGTGGTCAGCGCCTGCCGTGGCGCCTTGCGCTGGCGAAGCAGTTCTTCGGCATCGAAGCGGTTGAGCTGGTCCATCGGCTCCTTGCCGGGCTGGTAACCCGACGCAGGCTGCGGGTCGAGCTGGACGTAGAACAGGCGGTCGCTCTTCTGCGGGATGGGGTCCCCCGAGAGCACGTGGAACACCGTCAGCGTGGTCATGCTGGCGCCGATGCCCAGCGC
>CAMLJA010000091.1 GCA_946480065.1 uncultured Thermomonas sp.
GCGAGGCCAAGGTGCTGCGCATGCGCTTCGGCATCGACATGAACACCGACCACACCCTGGAAGAAGTCGGCAAGCAGTTCGACGTCACCCGCGAGCGCATCCGCCAGATCGAGGCCAAGGCCCTGCGCAAGCTGCGCCACCCCTCGCGCTCGGAAACACTGCGGAGCTTCCTCGACCTCGAGTGAGGATCGCTGCCGCGGCAGTCGAAAAAGCCCCGCCGGTGTGCGGGGCTTTTTCTTGTCCGCAGCTACAATCGTCCGCTGCGGGCCTGTAGCTCAATGGTTAGAGCAGGGGACTCATAATCCCTTGGTTCCAGGTTCGAGTCCTGGCAGGCCCATGTCCCGCGCGCAGCGTCACTGCGGCGGCAGCGCGATCTCCACCCTGCCGGGCGCCGGGAACGCCACCGCCCAGCCCAGCCGCTGCGCCAGCCGGTCCAGCAGGGCCGAGCCGGTACCGGTGTCGGCGCGGGCCTGCGCGGCTGCGGTCGCGTTCGCCGCGGGCGGCGTGTCCACCCGCAGCGCGATGGCGTGGTCCGCCAGCCGCAGGTGCAGGGTGCCGCGCGCCAGCGGCTGCGCCAGCCGACGCGCCAGGCCTGCCAGCAGCAGGAGCGCCTCGCGCCGCGGCAGCCGCAGTTCACCGGTGCCGGCAATCGCGATGTCGACCGTGACCTCCGGCTTGCCGGCGAGCGCGAGTGCCGCGGCCTCGCGCAGCAGCGCCTCGGCGGGCACCGGTTCGGGCTGCAGCGGCTGCCGGCGCGCGGCGGCAAGCATGGCCTCCAGCAGCTGGCGCATCTCGCGCACGCCGCGCTCCAGCCGCTGGACGCGCGCCAGGTCGGCCGGGTGCGCCGGCGGGTCGTCCAGCAGCACCTCGGTCACGCCCTGGATCACCGCCAGCGGCGTGCGCAGTTCGTGGCTGGCGTCGGCGAAGAACGCCTGCTCGCGCGCGTCGGCGTCCACCAGCCGCGCCTGGTAGGCGTCGATCGCCTGCGCCAGCCGCCCCAGTTCGTCCCGGCTCACGCCGCGCGCCAGCGCGCTCGGCCCCGGCTGCACCGGGAGCGCGTCCACGCCCGCCGCCAGCGCGCGCACCGGCCGCAGCGCGATGCCGGAGAACAGCCAGCCCAGCCAGCCCGAGACCAGGGTGCCCAGCAGGATGGTGAGGGCGACGAACAGGCGCAGGTGGCGCTCCATCGCCTCGATGTCGCCCAGGTCGGCGACGAACACCAGCCGGCCGGCGCTGGTGTCGAACACGCCCACGTGCAGGTCGCCGCGTTCGGGGTCCTCGCGCACGCCCGGCGGGAACGCGGCGTAGCGCGGCGGCAGGTCGGGCGAGTCGATCCGGTAGCCGCTCAGTCGCTGGGTGCGCGGCAGCTGCGCGGGCAGCCCGTTCGCCAGCCGCAGGCCGTAGTCCTCGGCCTGGCCGCGCAGGATCTCGTTGGCCAGGATGTATTCGTAGTCCTCGGACAGCCAGCCCACGGTGCCCGCCGCCAGCGTGCTGAGCAGGAAGCCGAGCAGGGTGGCGAGCAGCGCGAAGCGGCGGCGCAGCGGCATCGGCGGCTTCATGCCGCGGCCTCCAGGCGGTAGCCGATCCCGCGCACCGAGCGGATCAGCGGCTGCGCGAACGGCTTGTCCACCAGCGCACGCAGTTCGTAGACCTGGGTCTGCAGCGCCGCCGTGTCGGCGCCGGCGGCGCCCCAGCCGGCCTCGATCAGCCGCGCGTGCGGCACGATCCGAGGCGCCTCGCGCAGCAGCGCCTGCAGCAGCGCGCCCTGCAGCCGGGTCAGCGGGATCCGCCGGCCCTCGCGCTCCGCGGTCAGGGTGCGCGGGTCGTACGACAGGCCGTCGTACGCGGGGGCTTCGCCGCCCGGGCGAGCGCGCCGGTGCAGGGCCAGCAGGCGCGCCTCCAGCTCGCGCAGGGCGAACGGCTTCACCAGGTAGTCGTCGGCGCCCTCGGCGAAGCCGCGCAGCTTGTCGTCCAGGGTGTCGCGCGCGGTCAGCATCAGCACCGGCACGCCGTGGCCGGCCTGGCGCAGGCGCCGGCACAGGTCCAGCCCGTCGAGCCGCGGCAGGCCCAGGTCCAGCACCACCGCGTCGAAGCCGCCGCGCAGCGCGCGCGCCAGCCCGTCCGCGCCGTCCGCGCAGTGGTCCACCGCGTGGCCGCGGCGTTCGAGGAAGTCCCAGATGTTGGCGGCGATGTCGTGCTGGTCCTCGATCACCAGCACGCGCAGGCCGGTCGGGGCGGGCGGCATCGGCATAGCCTGCCACCGCCGGCGGGCGGGGTGTTAACGGACGGCTGAGATTCGGCTGAGCCAGCCTTACCGCGGCGCGGTCAGGCTGGCGCATTCCCTTGTCCTGCGTTGCCGCCGATGCCCTGGTCCGCTCCCGCGCCGCTGGCGCGCTTCCGTCCGCTGCTGTGGCTGGGCGCCTGCTTCCTCCTGCTGTCCACCCTCACCCGCCTGGCCCTGCTGCTTGCCACCGGCGCGGGCGTGCCGGCCGCGCCCGGCTACTGGCTGTACGCCTTCGGCGTGGGGCTGGGCTACGACCTGCTGGCCTTCGTGTACTTCGGCTGGCCGCTGGTGCTGGTGCTCTGGCTGCTGCCGCGGCGCTGGCTGGCGCGGCGCTGGGGCAGCATCCTGGTCGGGCTGGCCAGCCTGGTGCTGCTGTTCGTGCTGCTGTTCGTAGCGGTGGCCGAGTGGACGTTCTGGGACGAATTCCAGGCCCGCTTCAACTTCATCGCGGTGGACTACCTCGTCTACACCACCGAGGTGATCGGCAACATCCGCGAGTCCTACCCGGTGGGCTGGATCCTGTCCGCGCTGGCCGCGGTCGGGGTGGCGCTGTTCGTGGCCACCCGGCGCTGGCGGCTGGTGGCGCGCGACGGCGCCGGCTTCGCCGCCCGCTCCGCGTTCGCCGGGCTGTGGCTGGCGCTCAGCGTGCTGGGCACCTGGCTGGTCAGCGGCGACATGAAGGACCGCACCGACAACGCCTACGTCAACGAGCTGGCCGGCAACGGCATCTACCAGTTCTTCGCCGCCTACCGCAGCGCCTCGCTGGACTACCCGCGCTACTACCGCACCATCCCCGCGGCCGAGGCCTGGGCGCAGGTGCGCGCGCAGTTGGCCACGCCGGACGCGCGCTTCACCGGGCCCACCGGGATCGCGCGCTGGATCCGCAACCCGGCCCCGGAGCGCCGCCTCAACGTGGTGCTGGTCAGCGTGGAAAGCCTGTCGGCCGAGTATTCCGGCACCTACGGGCGCAAGGACTCGCTGACCCCGCGGCTGGACGCGCTGGCGCCGCGCAGCCTGGTGTTCGGCGACCTGTGGGCCACCGGCACCCGCACCGTGCGCGGGCTGGAGGCGCTGTCGCTGTCGGTGCCGCCCACCCCGGGCGAATCCATCGTCAAGCGCGAGCGCAACGAGAACCTGTTCACCCTGGGCGAGGTGTTCCGCGCCAAGGGCTACGACGCGCAGTTCCTGTACGGCGGCTACGGCGCGTTCGACAACATGAACTACTTCTTCGGGCACAACGGCTACGACGTCCACGACCGCACCGAGATCCCCGACGCCGACATCCACCACGAGAACGTCTGGGGCGTGGCCGACGAGGACCTGTACACGATGGCGATGAAGCGCTTCGACGCCGACTTCGCCGCCGGCAAGCCGTTCTTCGCCCACCTGATGACCACCTCCAACCACCGCCCGTACACCTTCCCGGCCGGGCGCGGGCCGTGGCCGCAGGGCAAGCGCGAAAGCGCGGTGGCCTACACCGACTGGGCGATCGGCGACTTCCTGCGCCGTGCCAGCGCCAGGCCGTGGTTCAAGGACACGCTGTTCGTGATCACCGCCGACCACTGCGCGTCCAGCGCCGGCATCGCCGCGCTGCCGGCGTTCCGCTACCGCATACCGCTGTGGATCTACGCGCCCGGCGGGCAGGTGGCGCCGGGCCGGGTGGAGCGCATGGTCAGCCAGATCGACATCCCGCCCACCCTGCTGGGCCTGCTGGGCATGGACTACTACAGCCAGTTCTACGGCGTCGACGTGCTGCAGCAGTCGCCCGGGCGCGAGCGCGCCTTCATCGGCACCTACCAGCTGCTGGGTTACCTGCGCGACGGCAAGCTGGTCCAGCTCTCGCCCCACCGCAAGGTCGACACGCTGCGGCCCGCCTACGCCAGGGACCTGCCGCAGCCGCCGCTGCCGGAGGACCCCGCGCTGACCCTGCAGGCGATCAGCGCCTACCAGACCGCGGCGGCGGCATTCGCCGACGGCGCCATGCGGATGCCGGAGCGGCTGCCGCCGATGCCGGCCGACGTCACCGGCGTGGGCGCCCCCTGATGGCGCGCACCGGCGAGCAGTGGGCCGCGAAGGTCCCGCAGGTCACGCTGGGCTTCTGGGCGATCAAGGTCGCCGCAACCACGCTGGGCGAAACCGGCGGCGACGCGGTGAGCATGTCGATGGGCTGGGGTTACCTGCCGGCCACCGCCTTGTTCGCCGCGGTGTTCGCCGCGCTGGTCTGGGCGCAGGTGCGGGCCGCGCGGTTCCATCCGTTCCTGTACTGGGCCACGATCATCGCCAGCACCACGGTCGGCACCACCCTGGCCGACTACGCCACCCGTTCGCTGGGCATCGGCTATCCCGGGGGCTCGCTGCTGCTGCTGGGCCTGCTGGCCGGGTCGATCGCCTGGTGGAAGCTGCGGCTGGGCACGGTCTCGGTGGAGAGCGTGGCGTCGCCGGCTTCCGAAGGGCACTACTGGCTGACCATCGCCTGCTCGCAGACCCTCGGCACCGCGCTGGGCGACTGGGTGGCCGATACCGGCGGGCTGGGCTATGCCGGCGGGATCGCGATCTTCGGCGGCACGCTGGTGCTGGTGGCCGCGCTGCACGCGCGGCGCGCGATCCCCGCCACCGTGGCGTTCTGGCTGGCCTTCGTCCTGACCCGCCCGTTCGGCGCGGTGCTCGGCGATTTCCTGGACAAGCCGCTGGCCGACGGCGGGCTCGCCCTGAGCCGGTTCGGCGCTTCCGCGGTGCTGCTGGCCGGCATCGTCGCCGGCGTGCTGTGGCTGCCGCAGCGGCCGGCGCGCCGCCCGCACTGAGCCTGCGCGCACCGGCGCCTTGCGCTGCGCGGTGGGGCGCCCCGCCGCATAATGCCGGCAGGACGTACCGGGACGACGCGATGACGCTGCAGGCGGTGGAACGGGAGACCGGCGCGGATCCGCGCTGGAGCGTGGTCTGGCTGCACGGCCTGGGTGCGGACGGCCACGATTTCGCGCCGATCGTGCCGGAGCTGCTGCGGCCCGGCTGGCCGGCGCTGCGCTTCATGTTCCCGCACGCGCCGGTGCGCCCGGTCACGGTCAACGGCGGGGTGCCGATGCGCGCCTGGTACGACATCGCCGCGCTGGGCGACGGCGGGTTCGATCCGGCCGCGCGCGCCGACCACGCCGGGCTGGCGCAGTCGGTGGCCGAGGTCGAGGCGCTGCTGGCGCGCGAGGCCGCGCGCGGGGTGCCGCCGGAGCGGACCCTGCTGGCCGGTTTCTCGCAGGGCGGCGCGGTGGCGCTGGCGGCGGCGCTGGCGCGGGAGACGCCGCTGGCCGGGGTGGTGGCGCTGTCGACCTACCTGCCGCTGGATGCCGACGCCGCCCGCCGCGCGCTGCGTCCCGGCGCGCCCGCGCAGCCGGTGTTCATGGCCCACGGCAGCCTGGATCCCGTGGTGCCGCGCGCCGCCGGGCAGGCCGCGGCGGACGCGCTGCATGGTTTCGGTTTCGCGGTGGAATGGCGCGAATACCCGATGCCGCACGCGGTCTGCGCGGAGGAGATCCGCGACCTGGGCGAGTGGATGTCGGCGCGCTTCGCCGGCTGAGCCATGGCCGACAACGCCCCCGCCCCGTGGCTGCCCGACCTGTGCCGGCTGACCCGGATGGCGACCATGCTCGCCGTCGCCGAGCTGGTGGTCCTGCTGATCGCGCTGGCGCCCGACGGCGGCGCCGACTGGACCTTCAGCCGCTTCGCGTCGGCCAGCCTGTTCGCGCTGTGGCTGGCGCTGGCGGTTTCGGTGCTGCTGTGCGTGGCGCGCGCGCGGCTGTCGCGCCTGCCGCGGGCGCTGGGCGGGCTGCTGGCGCTGGCGCTGGCGGCGCTGGTGGCGGCGCTGGGCGCGGCCCTGCTGTACCTGATCGACCGCAACCTGCAGACCGGGATGGTGCCCGGCGACGTCACCGTGCGCCGCTTCGCCGCCGGCAGCGCGGCGATCACCGCGGTGGTGGTGGCCACGGTGCTGCCCTACCTGTACGCCATCGACGCCTGGCGCGCGCAGGTCCGCGCCAGCGCGCGCGCCGAGGCCGACGCGCTGCAGGCGCGGATCCGCCCGCACTTCCTGTTCAACAGCATGAACACCATCGCCAGCCTGGTGCGCCAGGACCCGGCGCTGGCCGAGCGCGCGGTGCTGGACCTGTCGGACCTGTTCCGCGCCGCGCTGGGCGCCGGCGACCAGCCGTCCACCCTGGCCGAGGAAGTCGACCTGGCGGAACGCTACCTGGCGATCGAGCAGCTGCGCCTGGGGCCGCGCCTGCAGGTGCGCTGGGAGCGCGAGGAGCCGCTGCCGTGGGGGCAGCCGCTGCCGCGCCTGGTGCTGCAGCCGCTGCTGGAGAACGCCGTGCTGCACGGCATCTCGCGGCTGCCGGCGGGCGGCCTGGTCGAGATCGCCCTGCGCCAGCGCGACGGCGAGCTGCAGGTCAGCGTGCGCAACCCGGCGCCGGCCCCGCGCGAGCACGACGCCCTGGCCGGTGCCGGCCACGCCCAGGCCAGCGTCGGCCAGCGCCTGGCCTACGCCTACGGCAAGCGCGCCGGGATGGCCGGCGGCTGGGACGGCGGCTACTATCGGGCGGAGTTGCGGGTGCCGCTGGGCGGGGGAACGCCATGAGCACGGCGCGGTTGCGGGTGGTGGTGGCGGACGACGAACCGCTGGCGCGCGAGCGCCTGCGCGCGCTGCTGGCCGACGAGGCGGGGGTGGAGGTGGTGGCGGAGGCCGGCGACGGCCACGCCGCGCTGCAGGCCTGCGCCGAGCAGCACCCCGACGCGGTGCTGCTGGACATCTCCATGCCCGGCATCGACGGCATGGAGGCGGCGCGCCACCTGGCCCGCTTCCAGCCGCGCCCGGCGGTGGTGTTCTGCACCGCCTACGACGCCCACGCGCTGTCCGCGTTCGACGCCCAGGCGATCGACTACCTGGTCAAGCCGGTGCGGCGCGAGCGGCTGGCGGCCGCGCTGGAGCGGGTGCGCACCTTCGTGGCCGGGCGCGCCCAGCAGGAGGCGGCGCCGGACGCGGGCGGCCGCCGCAGCCACCTGTGCGCGCGCCTGCGCGGCAACATGCGGCTGATCCCGATCGACGACGTGCGCTACCTGCAGGCCGAGGAGAAGTACGTGGTGGTCCACCACGCCCGCGGCGAGGACCTGATCGAGGAGTCGCTGAAGTCGCTGGA
>CAMLJA010000092.1 GCA_946480065.1 uncultured Thermomonas sp.
GAGAACCCCGAGAAGGACATCAGCCTGTACATCAACTCGCCCGGCGGCATCGTCACCGCCGGCATGGCGATCTACGACACCATGCAGTACATCCGGCCCGACGTGAGCACCATCTGCGTCGGCCAGGCCGCCTCGATGGGCGCGGTGCTGCTGGCCGCCGGGGCCAAGGGCAAGCGCTACGCGCTGCCGAACTCGCGGGTGATGATCCACCAGCCGCTGGGCGGCGCCCAGGGCCAGGCCACCGACATCGACATCCAGGCGCGCGAGATCCTGGCCATGCGCCAGCGCCTGAACGAGATCCTGGCCAACCACACCGGGCAATCGATCGAAGTCATCGCGCGCGACACCGAGCGCGACAACTTCAAGAGCGCCGAGGCGGCCCGCGAATACGGGCTGGTGGACGAGGTCCTGGCGCGTCGCCCGGACGAGTCGATCCAGGCCGGCTGAGGCCCGCCGAAGCCCGCCCGGGAACGCTCCGGCAACCCCTTCCCGCGCGCCCCGCGCGCGGCCCTGGCGCCCGCTTGGCCCCGCGGGACGCTGTGGTATTCTCGAACCGACGCCGCTTCGCCGCGGCCAGCGAGCAGTCAATGAGCGAAGACCGTACCGGCCGGACCACCGGCGACAGCACCAAGATCCTCTACTGCTCCTTCTGCGGGAAGAGCCAGCACGAGGTGCGGAAGCTGATCGCGGGGCCCAGCGTGTTCATCTGCGACGAGTGCGTGGAGCTCTGCAACGACATCATCCGCGAAGAGCTGGAGGAAAAGGCCCAGTCCACGCGCAGCGCGCTGCCCAAGCCGAAGGAGATCCTGGACGTCCTCGACCAGTACGTCATCGGCCAGCAGCGGGCGAAGAAGACCCTGGCGGTCGCGGTCTACAACCACTACAAGCGCATCGAAAGCCGGCAGAAGTCGGACGAGGTCGAGCTGGCCAAGTCCAACATCCTGCTGGTCGGCCCCACCGGCTCGGGCAAGACGCTGCTGGCGGAGACGCTGGCGCGCATGCTCAACGTGCCGTTCACCATGGCCGATGCCACCACGCTGACCGAAGCCGGCTACGTCGGCGAGGACGTGGAGAACATCATCCAGAAGCTGCTGCAGAAGTGCGACTACGACGTCGAGAAGGCGCAGCACGGCATCGTCTACATCGACGAGATCGACAAGATCAGCCGCAAGTCCGAGAACCCGTCGATCACCCGCGACGTGTCCGGCGAGGGCGTGCAGCAGGCGCTGCTGAAGCTGATCGAGGGCACCGTGGCCAGCGTGCCGCCGCAGGGCGGCCGCAAGCACCCGCAGCAGGAGTTCCTGCAGGTCGACACCCGCAACATCCTGTTCATCGTCGGCGGCGCGTTCGCCGGCCTGGACAAGGTGATCCAGCAGCGCAGCACCGAGGCCGGCGGCATCGGCTTCGGCGCCAAGGTCAAGAGCGCCGAGCGCAAGGCCGACATCGGTCAGGTGCTGGCGAACGTGGAGCCCGAGGACCTGATCAAGTACGGCCTGATCCCGGAGTTCGTCGGGCGCCTGCCGGTGGTCGCCACCCTCGAGGAACTGGACGAGCCGGCGCTGGTCAAGATCCTGACCGAGCCCAAGAACGCCATCACCAAGCAGTTCCGGAAGCTGTTCGAGATGGAGGGCGTGGAGCTGGAGATCCGCCCGGACGCGCTGGCCGCCATCGCCAAGAAGGCGCTCAAGCGCAAGACCGGCGCGCGCGGCCTGCGCACCATCGTGGAGTCGGTGCTGCTGGACACCATGTACGACCTGCCGTCGCTGGAGAACGTCAGCAAGGTGGTGGTCGACGAGTCGGTGATCGAGCACAAGTCCGAGCCCTACCTGATCTACCAGAACGCGGCCCCGGCGCCGCTGCCAAAGGCGGCTTCGGCCGACTGAGCACGCACCGCCGCAGTCCGCCAGGAGGCCGCCCACCGGGCGGCCTCCGCGTTTGCGCGGTCCGCCCGCCGGGCGCCCCATTCAGGCTGGCCCGCCGCGGTCGCTTGCATCCTTCCGCGCGCACCCCCATAACCGTCTCGTGGCGGCGTCCGCCGCCGTCGTTTGCCCGGAGTCCCCCATGACCGACACCCCCGCGCCCGCCCCCGAACGCCTCGACCTGCCGGTGCTTCCGCTCCGGGACGTGGTGGTGTTCCCGCACATGGTGATCCCGCTGTTCGTGGGCCGCGACAAGTCGATCCGCGCGCTGGACGTGGCGATGGAAGGCGACAAGCGGATCCTGCTGGTGGCGCAGAAATCCGCCGAGACCGACGACCCCGGCGCCGCCGACCTGCACGAGATCGGCACCCTGGCGCAGGTCCTGCAGCTGCTCAAGCTCCCCGACGGCACCATCAAGGTGCTGGTGGAGGGGCTGGCGCGCGCGCGGGTGGACGCGGTGGCCGAGCGCGACGGCGCGCTGGCCGGCCAGGGCGAGGTGGTGGAACCGCTGGAGAGCCGCGAACCGCGCGAGATCGAGGCGATCGCGCGCTCGCTGATGTCACTGTTCGAGCAGTACATCAAGAGCAACCGCAAGCTGCCGCCGGAGCTGCTGCAGACCCTGTCCGGCATCGACGACCCCTCGCGCCTGGCCGACACCATCGCCGCGCACCTGGGCGTGCGGCTGTCCGACAAGCAGAAGCTGCTGGAAACCCTGGACACCGCCGGGCGGCTGGAGCAGCTGGTCGGGATGGTGGACGGCGAGATCGACGTCCAGCAGATGGAGAAGCGCATCCGCGGGCGGGTCAAGACGCAGATGGAGAAGAGCCAGCGCGAGTACTACCTCAACGAACAGATGAAGGCGATCCAGAAGGAGCTGGGCGAGCTCGACGACGCGCCCAACGACCTGGACGAGATCGCCCGCAAGATCGCGGCCGCGGGCATGCCCAAGCCGGTCGAGGCCAAGGCGCGCGCCGAGTTCGCCAAGCTCAAGCAGATGTCGCCGATGTCCGCCGAGGCCGGCGTGGTGCGCAACTACCTGGACTGGCTGCTGGGCGTGCCGTGGAAGAAGCGCAGCAAGGTGCGCAAGGACCTGAAGGCCGCGCAGGAAACCCTGGACGCCGACCACTATGGGCTGGAGAAGGTCAAGGACCGCATCCTGGAGTACCTCGCGGTGCAGTCGCGGGTGGCCAAGATGAAGGGGCCGATCCTGTGCCTGGTCGGGCCGCCCGGCGTGGGCAAGACCTCGCTGGGCCAGAGCATCGCCAAGGCCACCAACCGCAAGTTCGTGCGGATGGCGCTGGGCGGCGTGCGCGACGAGGCCGAGATCCGCGGCCACCGCCGCACCTACGTCGGCTCGATGCCGGGCCGGATCGTGCAGAACCTCAACAAGGTCGGCACCAGGAACCCGCTGTTCGTGCTGGACGAGATCGACAAGATGTCGATGGACTTCCGCGGCGACCCGTCCTCGGCGCTGCTGGAGGTCCTGGACCCGGAGCAGAACCACACCTTCAACGACCATTACCTGGAGGTCGACCTCGACCTGTCCGAGGTGATGTTCGTGGCCACCTCCAATTCGCTGAACATCCCCGGCCCTCTGCTGGACCGCATGGAGGTGATCCGCATCCCCGGCTACACCGAGGAGGAGAAGCTCAACATCGCGATGCGCTACCTGGTGCCCAAGCAGCTCAAGGCCAACGGCCTGCGCGAGGGCGAGCTGAAGATCGCCGAGAGCGCGATCCTCGACATCGTGCGGTACTACACGCGCGAATCCGGCGTGCGCAACCTGGAGCGCGAGGTCGCCAAGATCGCTCGCAAGGTGGTCAAGGAGATCGCGCTGAAGGGCCCGCAGCCGAAGGGCGCCAAGACCCGCATGGTCACCGTGACCGGCAAGAACCTGGACAAGTACCTGGGCGTGCGCCGGTTCGACTTCGGCCGCGTCGAGGCGGAGAACGAGATCGGCCTGGTCACCGGGCTGGCGTGGACCGAGGTCGGCGGCGACCTGCTGCAGATCGAGTCGACGATGGTCCCGGGCAAGGGGCAGCTGATCCTCACCGGCCAGCTGGGCGACGTCATGAAGGAGTCGGCCTCGGCCGCCCTGAGCGTGGTGCGCGCGCGCACCGACCGCCTCGGCATCGACCTGGACTTCCTGCAGAAGCACGACGTCCACGTGCACGTGCCCGACGGCGCCACCCCGAAGGACGGTCCCAGCGCGGGCATCGCGATGGCCACCGCGCTGGTGTCGATGCTGACCAAGGTCCCGGTGCGCAGCGACGTGGCCATGACCGGCGAGATCACGCTGCGCGGGCGCGTCAGCGCCATCGGCGGGCTCAAGGAGAAGCTGCTGGCGGCGCTGCGCGGCGGCATCAAGACCGTGATCATCCCCGACGAGAACCGCAAGGACCTGGCCGACATCCCGGCCAACGTCACCCGCGGGATGAAGATCGTGCCGGTGAAGTGGATCGACGAGGTGCTCGACCTGGCGCTGGAGCGCCCGCTGCCCGGGCGCACCGCGCCCGCCGGGGTGGAGCCGGTGCCGCCGCCCAAACCGGAGGGTGCCGGGCGTGCGGATGTCAAGCACTGAACCGCGCGCGGCCGGCCATTCGTCGGCGGATGGCTGGAACCCGCGCCAGCACTAGCTTTCCGTGTTGCGTGGCCAAAATCCTGCTGGTATAAGGTTTGGCAACCGCGGCGCAGCGCGCCGCGGCAGCAACGGACCCGCGGCAGGGGAGCGCCGCGCGGCCCGGTCACCGAACATCCAAGCGCCACTTCCCAGAGGGAGTCACCACTCAAATGAACAAAGCCGAATTCATCGAAGCCGTCGCCGACAACGCCGAACTGACCAAGGCCGACGCCGGCCGCGCGGTCGACGCGATGGTTGCCGCCATCACCAAGGCCCTCAAGAAGGGTGACACCGTGACCCTGGTCGGCTTCGGCACCTTCTCGGTGCGCAAGCGTGGCGCCCGCACCGGCCGCAACCCGCGCACCGGCGACACCATCAAGATCAAGGCCTCGAAGAACCCGGCGTTCAAGGCCGGCAAGGCGCTCAAGGACGCGGTGAACTGACCCGCGCCCCGCATCGCCCAGGAGGCCCGGCTTGCCGGGCCTTCTTTTTTTCGGGGCCGCGGGTGACGGCGGCCGGCGCCGGCTGCGATAATCCGCGCGCACCGGGCGCTTAGCTCAGCGGTAGAGCGGCTCCTTTACACGGAGCGGGTCGGGGGTTCGATCCCCTCAGCGCCCACCAGCATGCGCGAAAGTGTTGCAAGCCGCGCAGGCGGCCGCTACAATTTCGCGTCTCAGCGGAGTGGTAGTTCAGTCGGTTAGAATGCTGGCCTGTCACGCCGGAGGTCGCGGGTTCGAGTCCCGTCCACTCCGCCATTCGATAGAGGAAGCCAGGGCGCCCGCAAGGGCGCCCTTGTTTTTTGGGCGGAAAGGGGCGCCGCAACGGCGTCTTGTTTTTTTTAGGAAGGCGCGCCCGTAGCGGCGCCCTGGTTTTTGGGCCGCCGCCGGCCGCCGCGCTACACTAGCCGGCTGACGCCTCATCGAAGCCTCCCATGCTGCAGAAACTCCGCGAAAAGACCTCCGGCTGGATCGCCACCGTCATCCTCGGCCTGCTGATCGTGCCGTTCGCCTTCTTCGGCATGGAGTCCTACCTGTCGCAGCGGGTCGAGACGTATGCCGCGCGCATCAGCCAGGCGCCCGCGTGGTGGCCGTCGGCGCCCGACGTGTGGCCGGTCAGCAAGCTCTACCGCGTCCACGACATCTCCACCGCCGAGTTCCGGCAGCGCTTCGAGCGCGCGCGCGCCGACGCCCGCGCCCGCGCCGGCGACGCCTTCGACCCCAAGGCGTTCGAGTCGGTCGAGAACAAGCGACGCATCCTGGACGAGCTGATCGACGAGCAGGTCATGCGGCTGTCGGCCGAGGCCGACGGCATCGTGGCCGGCGACGGCCAGGTGCGCGCCACCATCCAGGCCATCCCGGACTTCCAGGTCAACGGCCGGTTCGACCCCGACCGCTACCAGATGCTGCTGGCGGCGCAGAATCCGCCGCAGACGCCGCTGGACTTCGAGCGCAAGGTGCGCGAGGACCTGCAGATGGGCCTGGTGCCCAGCCGGCTGGGGCTGTCGGCGTTCGTGACCGACAGCGAGCTGGACCGCGTCATGCGCCTGCTGGGCGAGAAGCGCGACGTCAGCTGGGTGGCGATGCCGCCGGTGCCGGCGGACACCGCGCCGGTGACGGCCGAGCAGATCCAGGCCTGGTACAAGGCGCACCAGGGCGAGTATCGGCGCCCGGAAACCGTGCGCATCGAATACGTGGAGATCGACGGCAGCACGCTGCCGGTCGCGCCGGTCGACGAGGCCGCGCTGCGCAAGCGCTACGAGGAGCAGTCCGCGAAGTTCTCCACCGCCGAGCAGCGCGAGGTCTCGCACATCCTGGTGCAGGTGCCGGCGAACGCCACCGACGCCGAGAAGAAGGCGGCCGAGGCGCGCGCGAACAAGCTGGCCGCGGACGCCCGCGCCCCGGGTGCCGACTTCGCCGCGCTGGCGCGCGCCAACAGCGACGACGCCGGGTCCAAGGGCAACGGCGGCGACCTGGGCTGGATGGCGAAGGACAGCCTGCCGGCGCCGTTCGCCGAGGCCGCGTTCGCCATGCAGGCGGGCGAGGTGCGCGGCCCGGTCAAGACCGACTTCGGCTGGCACGTGATCCGGGTGAACGACATCCGCGCCGGCGACCGCCAGCCGTTCGAGGCGGTGCGGGACCAGCTGGCGAAGGAACTGCAGGAGTCCGAGCGCGAGCGCGCGTTCAACGACCTCAGCGGCAAGCTGGTGGACGCCGTTTACAAGAATCCCACTTCGCTGGAACCGGCGGCGCGCGCGCTGGGGCTGGAGGTGCACACCACCCCGGCGTTCTCGCGCGCGGGCGGGCCGGGCATCGCCGGCGACGCCAAGGTGCTGCGCGCCGCGTTCTCCGACCTGCTGGTCCAGGACGGCACCGCCAGCGACCCGATCGAACTGGGCCCCAGCCACAGCGTGCTGATCCGGGTGGTGGACCACGAGCCCGAGAGCGCCCTGCCGCTGTCGGCGGTCTCCGACGCGGTGGTCGCGGCGATCCGCGCCGACCGCCAGCGTCGCGCCGCCGCCGCCGCCGCCGATGCGCTGGTCGCCGCGGCCAAGGCCAGGGGCCTGCCGGCCGCCGCCGCCGAGGCCGGCCTGGCGATGGCGCAGATGGACGCCATGCCGCGTTCCAGCGCCATTCCCTCGCGCCCCGCGGTGGAGGCCTTCTTCGCGGTGGGCCGGCCGGAGGGCAACGCGATCCCGGTGGGCAAGGTGGATGCGGGCGGCCAGTTCGTGGTCTACGCGATCCGCGGCGTGCACGACGGCGACCTCGGCCAGGTCACGGCGGAGGAGCGCGAGCAGCTGCGGCAGCAGTTCTCCACCGCCGCCGGCATCCAGGCGCAGGAGGCCT
>CAMLJA010000093.1 GCA_946480065.1 uncultured Thermomonas sp.
CTCAAGCAGCTGCAGGCCCTGCAGGAGCTCTACGAAAAGCAGGACATGGCCGGCGTGATCGCGAAGGCCGACCAGATCGCCGCGACCGCCGCCGCGGGGCCCTACGAGAAGTCGTTCGCCTATTCCATGGCCGGCAACGCCGCGGCCGAGATGGACGACGAGGCCAAGGCCGCGATGTACTTCGGCAAGGCGGTCGAGGCCGACGGCCTGGACAACAACAATCACTTCAACACCATGTACAACCTGGCCGTGATCCAGTTCGGCATGGAGAAGTACGACGAGGCGCTGAAGACGCTGGAACGCTTCATTGCCGAAAGTGGAACGCGCAAGACCGACCAGCTGGCGCTGCGCGCCGGCCTGCTTTCGGAAGTGGGGCGCACCGACGAGGCGATCGCCGCCTACAAGGCGCTGGTAGCCGAGCACCCGGACGACAAGCGCATCCTGATGAACGCCGTCGCCACCCTGCAGGGCGCCGAGAAGTTCGCCGATGCCAACGCGCTGCTGGAGGCCGCCAACAAGCGGGGCATGCTGACCGAGGAGCGCGAACTGCAGGCGCTTTACGTCGGCTACCTCAACGACGACAAGTTCGACGACGCCAGGCGCATCATCGAGGAAGGCGCCAGCAAGGGCATCCTCAAGGAAGGGCCCGCGCTCGCCAAGGCCTATTCGGTGCTCGCCCAGGAAGCGTATTACGGCGACCGGGTCGACCAGGCCATCGAGTACTACCGCAAGGCGGCATCCATGTCGGCCGATGGCGAGGCGTACTTGAACCTCGCGAAGCTGCTCAGCGACAAGGGAAAGAAGGCGGAGGCCAAGGCGGCGGCGCAGAAGGCGCTCGACAAGGGCGTCAAGAAGCCGGAGCAGGCGAAGGCGATCCTGTCGCGCTGAGACGCAGCGCCCAAAACACCCCGCCCGGCTGGCCCAGCGCTTGGACCAGCCGCCGGGGATTGGTATAGACTACGGGGTTCCTGCGGCCGCCAGGCCGTGAGCAGTCATCCCGGCGCAACGCGCCCGGGGTTCCCCACACCAGAGCCGTGCGCATGACGCAAGATCTCGCCCGACCCGAGAACAATGAAGACCGCGAAGGCGGTTTGAACTGGCCGCGCATCGCCGGCATCAGTTTCGCCCTGGCGCTGCACGCGGCCGCGCTGCTGCTGCTGCTTGCGCCGATCGCGCCGCCGGCGCAGGACGTGGAGAAGGAGGACGTGGTGAACGTCACCTTCATCGAGCCGCCGCCGCCGCCGCCGCCGCCGCCGCCGCCGCCGCCCCCGACCGACAAGCCGCCGCCGCCGGTCAAGACGCTGGCGCCGCCGACCAAGACCCCGCTGCCGCCGCCGCCGGAAGAGCCGCCGGTCATCCTCGACACCCCGCGCGCCGTCGACGTGCCCGCGCCGCCGCCGTCGCCCCCCGCGCCGCCGGCCTCGGTGCCGGACATCGGCTCCAGCGTGGACGCCTCCTCGCGCGCGATGAACCCGCCGAAGTACCCGCCGGAAGAGCGCCGCCGCGGCATCCAGGGCACCACCGTGCTGATCGTCAGCATCGACGCCGCCGGTCGCGTGCTCGACGTGGAAGTCGAAAACAGCAGCGGCAATCGCAACCTCGACCGCGAGGCGGTGAAGGCGGCGCGCCGCTGGCGCTTCAACCCGGAAGTCCGCGACGGCAAGAAGGTTGCCAGCCGCGTGCGCGTCCCGGTCGAATTCAAGCTGCAGTGACGCACCCGTTCAACCGCTGTCCCAAGTAGTCTTTTTTCCCGCACCAACCTCCATCCACGACACCCAAAGGTAAGCGTATGTTGCAAGAAACGACTGCCGCCGCACCTGCCGCCGCCGGAGGCAACAACGCCGCCGCGCTCCAGCAGATGGGCTTCGAGAGCCTGATCCAGAACTTCGACTTCGTCGGCTGGGCCGTGTTCATCACCCTGGCGATCATGTCGGTGATGTCCTGGTACTGGATCATCATCAACTTCATCAAGAACATGCGCATCCGCGGTCGCGCCGACAAGGTGACCGGCACGTTCTGGGAAACGCCGAACGCGCAGGACGCGATCCGCTTCATGGAAGAGCAGCCCAAGTACGAGCCGTTCTCCAAGATCGCGCTCGACGCCGCCCAGGCCGCCGCGCACCACCAGCGCCACGACGGTTCGCGCCTGGCCGAGTCGCTGAACCGCTCCGAGTTCGTCGACCGGGCCCTGCGCCAGGCGGTGACCCGCGAGTCGTCGCGCCTCGAGAACGGCCTGACCGTGCTCGCCACCGTCGGTTCGACTGCGCCGTTCGTCGGCCTGCTCGGCACCGTGTGGGGCATCTACCACGCGCTGATCCGCATCGGTTCGTCGGGCGACGCCTCGATCTCCGCCGTGGCCGGCCCGGTCGGCGAGGCGCTGATCATGACCGCCATCGGCCTGTTCGTGGCGATCCCGGCGGTGCTGGCGTACAACTTCTTCGTCCGCCTGAACCGCGTCACCAACAACCAGTTCGACACCTTCGCGCACGACCTGCACGACTTCTTCGCCACCGGCTCGCGCGTCGGCGAAGTGGCCGGCAAGCGCTGATCGCGCAGTCCTGACGGAGCACCCGCATGGCCTTCAGTTCCGGTAACGACAGCGGCGGCCCGATGGCCGAAATCAACGTCACGCCCCTCGTGGACGTGATGCTGGTGCTGCTGATCATCTTCATGATCACCACCCCGCTGATGAACCACAAGGTCAAGGTGCAGCTGCCGGAGGCGGTGGTCGAGAAGAAGGAGGACCAGAAGGTCCCGCCGATCACCATCTCGGTCACCGAAGCCGGCGCGCTCTTCCTGGACGACGAGCCCACCACCAAGCAGGCGATCGAAAGCCGCCTGTCGGTGGAGGCGCAGAAGACGCCGCAGCCGCCGGTCCAAGTCCGCGCCGACAAGACCACGCCCTACCGCATGGTCAGCGACGTGGTGAAGATCGCGCAGCAGCAGGGCATGGCGAAGGTCGGCTTCATCACCACCCCGCCCAAGCGCGGCCAGTAAGGAGAACCGCCATGGCATTCGCAAGCAACTCAGGCGGTGGCGCGATGGCCGACATCAACGTCACCCCGCTGGTGGACGTGATGCTGGTGCTGCTGATCATCTTCATGGTGACCATGCCGATCCAGTCGGTCCCGGTCGACGTGGACCTGCCGCAGAAGACCGACAAGCCGCCGGAGAACCCCAAGGAACCGCCGGAACCGATCCGCCTGCGCATCGACGGGTCCGGCCAGGTGTTCTGGAACGACAGCCCCACCCCGGTCTCCGCGCTGCAGAAGATGATGGAGTCCGAGGTCGAGCGCGATCCGACCAACCAGCCGGAGTTGCAGATCGAGACCAACGACAACGCCGAGTACGGCGTGCTGGCGAAGGTCCTGGCCGCGGCCAAGAACGCCGACATGCTGAAGATCGGCTTCGTCCAGAACTGAAACCCATTCCCAGGCCCCGGCTTCCGGGGCCCGTCGTGGATGACGGCGCCGCCCGCGAGGGCGGCGTTTTTTATTGCCCGCGATGCGGCGGCGTCCGGGCGTCGCCGTGGCCCCGCTTCAGCCGGCGGCGGCGTCCACGATCCGGCGGTAGGCGCGGACGGTCGCGTCCAGGCCCGCGTACAGGGCCTCGCCGACCAGCGCATGGCCGATCGAGACCTCGCGCACGCCGGGCACCGCGGCCAGGAACGCGGCCAGGTTGGCCTGGCTGAGGTCGTGCCCGGCGTTGACCGCCAGGCCGGCGGCCTGGGCCCGCCGCGCGGTGTCGGCGGCATCCGCCAGCGCGGCGGCCGGCTCGGCCGCGGCGAATGCCTCGGCATAGGGACCGGTGTAGAGCTCCACCCGGTCGGCCCCGCAAGCGGCGGCCTCGGCGACCGCGGGATCGCCGACGTCGACGAACACGCTGATCCGGGCGCCCAGCGCGCCGAAGCCGGGGAGCAGCGCGCGCAGGGCGGCGCCGTCGCGGGCGAAGTCGAAGCCGTGGTCGGAGGTCAGCTGGCCGTCGGCGTCGGGGACCAGGGTGACCTGCGCCGGCCGTGCCGCCTCGCACAGCGCCAGCAGGCCCGGGTAGCCCGGGCGCGGCGGCGCGAAAGGGTTGCCTTCGATGTTGAACTCGGCCCCGCGCGCGCGGCACAGCGCGGCCAGTGCCAGCACGTCGTCGGCGAGCACGTGGCGGGCGTCCGGGCGCGGATGCACGGTCAGGCCATGGGCGCCCGCGTCCAGGCAGGCGGCGCCGGCGCGCAGCACGTCCGGCTCCGCGCCGCCGCGCGAATTGCGCAGCACCGCGATCTTGTTGAGGTTGACGCTGAGGGCGGTGCTCAAGGCGCGGGCGGGGTGCCGTTGGAGGCGGCGGCCTTGCGCGCTTCGGCCTGCTCGCGCAGGCGCCGCAGTTCGGCCGGGTCGATCATGCTGGAGACGTCGCGGCTGCGGCCGGCGACCCGGGCCGAGTACAGCCCCGCCATCCACAGCACGAACAGCACCAGCGCGGCCAGCAGGCACAGCAGCATCAGGCCGCTGGAGGCGGTCTTCAGCGCGACCGCCATCGCGGCCAGGCCGAGCAGGAGGAACAACCAGTGCATGCGCGGGCTCCGGCGGGGACGTGGCGGCAGTGTACGCCGCCGCGGCGCCTCAGAGCACGGGCGAGAGCAGCCGCGCAAAGGCCTCCGGCAGCCGGTGGCGCAGCAGCCCGCGGTCGCGGTCGTCGCGCACCCGCGGCGCGTGCGCGAACTCGCCCTCGACCAGGCGCGCCAGCGCCGCGGCCACGCCGGGGTCGCGGAACAGCAGGCTGACCTCGAAGTTGAGGCGGAAGCTGCGGTGGTCGAAGTTGGCGCTCCCCACCATGGCCAGATCGTCGTCGACCAGCAGCGCCTTGGTGTGGAGCATGCGGGGGCCGTATTCGTACACCTTCACCCCGGCCGCCAGCAGGGTGTCGAAGTAGGACCGCGCGGCCTGGGTGACCAGCCGGCTGTCGCTGCGGCGCGGCACCAGCAGGCGCACGTCCAGGCCGCCGAACGCGGCCGAGGTCAGCGCCATCATCGCCGCTTCGCCGGGCACGAAGTAGGGCGTGACCAGCCACACCCGCCGGCGGGCGGCGTGGATGGCCGCCACGTGCAGTCGGTGGATCGCCTCCCAATCGGAATCGGGGCCGGAGGTCACCACCTGCGCGGCGATCGGACCCGGCGCCGGCGGTGGCATCGCCCGCGCCACCCCGCCGATGAACTCGCGGTCGCCGGTGGCGTAGGCCCAGTCCTCCACGAACACCACCTGCAGCGTACGCACCACGTCGCCCTCCAGCCGCAGGTGCAGGTCGCGGTAGGCGTCCGCGCGCAGGCGGTCGTTCTCCTCGTCGGTGATGTTGATGCCGCCGGCGAAGCCGACGCGCCCGTCCACCACCACGATCTTGCGGTGGGTGCGCAGGTTGATCCACGAACGTTCCCAGATCCGACCGAAGCGCATCGGGTGGAACCAGGCCAGTTCGCCGCCGGCCTCCAGCAGCGGCGCGAAGAAGCGCCGGGTGGCCTTGCCGCTGCCGACCGCGTCCAGCAGCAGGCGGACCTTCACCCCGGCCCGGGCGCGTTCGGCCAGCGCGTCGCGCAACGCGGTCCCGGTGCGGTCGGGGCTGTAGATGTAGTACTCGAGGTGCACGTGGTCGCGGGCTGCGCGGACCGCTTCGAGCAGCGCGTCGTAGGTGGCCGCGCCGTCGACCAGCAGGTCGACCCGGCGCGCGGTGGCAGCCGGCAGGCCGGTGGTGGCCTTGCCCAGCCGGGCCAGTTCCAGCGCGTCCCCGCTGCCTTCCGCCGCCTCGCCGGGCATCGCCACCCGCAGGCGCGCGCGGCGCAGGCGGTGGCGGTGGATCCGCTGCGGCCCGAACACCTGGTAGACCAGCAGGCCGACGTAGGGCAGGGCGGCCAGACCCAGCAGCCAGCTGAGGGTGGCCACCGGCTCGCGCTTCTGCAGCACGATCCACACCCCCAGCCCCAGCAGGTAGGCCGCCCAGCCCAGGGTCAGGTACAGCCGCATGTGCGGGATCCCCCACAGCGCGTCCCACGCGTGGTTCAGGAACTCGAACATCCGCCCTCCGTCGTCGCGCCGGCTGCGACCTCCACAGGGTAGGGTGCGCGGATGGAAATGTCGCGTGACCCCGACGCCCGCACCGCCACCGCGCCGACCAAGGGCCGCGGCGCCGCGTCGCGGGTGGCCGGCCGCTTCGAGCGGCGCGAACAGCGCGGGGAGGACGACGGCTGGGGCTCGGTCTACGAGGCCATGGCCGACGCGCCCGCGCTGCGCACCACCGTCAGCGAGGAACGCGCGCGCAGCATCATCAGCCGCAACCAGTCGCCGGACATCGGCTTCAGCCAGTCGGTCAACCCGTACCGGGGCTGCGAGCACGGCTGCGTCTACTGCTTCGCGCGGCCCTCGCACGCCTACCTGGACCTGTCGCCGGGGCTGGATTTCGAGACCCGGCTGTTCGCCAAGACCAATGCGGCCCAGCTCCTGCGCGCGGAGCTGGGCAAGCGCGGCTACGCGCCGGTGCCCATCGCGCTGGGCATCAACACCGACGGCTGGCAGCCATTGGAGCGCGCCCGCGGGATCAGCCGCGCCTGCCTGGAGGTGCTGCTGGAGGCGCGCCATCCGCTCAGCATCGTCACCAAGGGCAGCGCGCTGCTGCGCGACCTCGACCTGCTGGCCGAACTGGCCGGCCACGGCCTGGCCAACGTGCACGTCTCGGTGACCACCCTCGACAACGCGCTGTCCTCGAAGCTGGAGCCGCGCGCGGCGGCGCCGCACACGCGGCTGAAGATAATCGCCGCGCTGCGCGGGGCCGGGGTGCCGGTGGGCGTGCTGGTGGCGCCGGTCATCCCGGCGATCACCGACGAATACCTGGAGCGCATCCTGGCGGCGGCGCGCGAGGCCGGCGCGCAGTCCGCCGGCTACGTGCTGCTGCGGCTTCCGCACGAGCTCAAGGAGGTCTGGCGGGAGTGGCTGCGCCTGCACTACCCGGACCGCGCCGACCACGTGATGAGCCTGGTCCGGCAGATGCGCGGCGGCAAGGACTACGACAGCGCCTTCGGCACCCGCATGCGCGGCCAGGGCCCGTTCGCCGACCTCATCGCCATGCGCTTCGCCAAGGCGCGCCGGCGGCTGGGCTATGGCGCGCTGCCGCCGCTGCGCACCGACCTGTTCGTGCCGCCGCGAACGGCCTCGCCGCAGGGCGAGCTGTTCTGAGGCCGACGGTTGCGCGGGCGGCTAGCCGGAAAACCAGGGCCGGACCGGCGGCCCGGCACATCGTTCAGCGCGCGGGCAACGGGATCCGCTCCGCGTCGTCGCCGGGGATGAGGCCGAAC
>CAMLJA010000094.1 GCA_946480065.1 uncultured Thermomonas sp.
GGTGGTGGACAAGGAGAACGGCGGCAAGGCCGACGCCCTCAACGCCGGCATCAACACCGCGCGCTATCCCCTGTTCTGCGTGGTCGATGCCGACTGCATCCTGCAGCAGGACAGCCTGGCGCGGGTGGTGCAGCCGTTCCTGGAGGACGCCACCACCGTGGCCACCGGCGGCGTTATCCGCGTGGTCAACGGCTGCAAGGTCAAGAACGGCCTGATGGCGAAGGTGGAGCTGCCGGACAAGCTGCTGCCGCTGGTGCAGACGATCGAATACCTGCGCGCGTTCCTGTTCGGGCGCCTGGGCTGGTCGCCGATCAACGCCCTGCTGATCATCTCGGGCGCGTTCGGCGTGTTCTACAAGGAGCGCGTGATCGCCGCCGGCGGCTACCAGCGCGACGTGGTGGGCGAGGACATGGAGATGGTGGTGCGCCTGCACGACCACCTGCGCGAGGAGAAGCGGCCGTACCGGATCAGCTTCGTGCCCGACCCGATCTGCTGGACCGAGGTGCCCACCGACCTGCGCTCGCTCTACAACCAGCGCGTGCGCTGGCAACAGGGCCTGGCCGAAAGCCTGTTCGGCAACTGGCGCCTGATGTTCCGCCGCAACGGCGGCGCGGTGGGCTGGCTGGCGTACCCGTTCATGATGCTGTTCGAGTGCCTGGGCCCGGTGGTCGAGGTGCTGGGCTACGCGTCGGTGATCGCGCTGGGCCTGACCGGCAACCTGTCGCCCGAGGCCTTCTTCGTGTTCCTGTTCGCCTCGATCGGGCTGGGGGTGCTGCTCTCGGTCAACGCGATGGTGCTGGAGGAAATCTCCTTCCACCTGTATCCGCGCCCCGGCCAGCAGCTGAAGCTGTTCCTGGTCGCGATCCTGGAAAACCTGGGCTACCGCCAGATGACCTCGGTGTTCCGGGTGATCGGCCTGCTGCGCTGGCTGCTGTCGCTGCGGCGGCGCGGGCACTGGGGCCATGTGCGCCGCCACGGCGACTGGGACGACCAGGCGCCCAAGGCCGCGGTCGGCGAGGCCACGCCATGACCGCCCATCCCGCTTCCGCGAAGGACTCCCCGATGCGCCTGCTGCTGCCCGCCCTGCTCCCGCTCGCGCTGCTCTCAGTCGGTGCTCCCGCGGCCGCCCAGTCGGCGCCAGCCGCCGCCGACGGTTACGTGGCGCGGCTCGAACAGGCCCGCGCGCTGGCCACCTCGGGCGATCCGACGCAGCGCGAACAGGCGCTGGCGCTGTACGCGGCCATGCTGGCGGATTCCCCCGGCAACAGCGACGTGCTGCTCGCGCGCGGCCGCACCTTCGCGTGGATGCAGCGCTACGCGGAGGCCGAATCGGACCTGCGCGCGGTCACCGACGCGCGCCCGGATTACGCCGACGCCTGGTCCGCGTTGGGCGACATGTACCTGTGGAGCGGGCGCCCGCGGCTGGCGGCCGATGCCTACGCGCACTGGGTGGCGCTGGCGCCGGACGACCCGGCGCCGCGCGTCGCCCGCGGCCGCGCCCTGCGCGATGCCGGCGATCCCGAGGGCGCCCGCATCGACTTCGCCGCCGCCGCCGAGCGCGGTGCGCCCGCCGCGGACGCGGCGCGCCTGGCCGCGGGCGCCGACCCGCGGACGGCCCTGCCCGAGGCCACGGTGGGCGACGGCTATTCGTGGTCGCTGCGCGCCGGCCTGGACCGCACGACGTTCACCGGCGGACGCGAGGCCTGGACCGACGCCGACGTGGCGCTGCGGCGCAAGTTCGAGCGCGGTTCGCTGGCGCTGGAATGGCTGCAGGCGGACCATTTCGGCCGCACCAACCACGCGTGGGCGCTGGACGGCTACGCGTCGCTGTGGGCGCGCGCCTATGCCAACCTGCGCTACCAGCGCGGTCCGTCGGACGGCATCCTGCCGCGCGACGCCTGGCGCGCGGAGCTGTTCCAGGGCGTGGGCCGCGGCTGGGAACTGTCGGCCAGCGTGGACCACCTGCGCTACAACTCGGATACCGAGTTCTACGGCGTGGGCGTGGGCCGCTACGTCGGCAACTGGTACCTGCGCTACAAGCTGCAGCACGTGCCCGGCGTGAGTTCCGGCAGCTGGAGCCACCGCGTGCTCGCGCGCAACTACTACCGCGGCGACGCCGACGACTACTTCGAGGTCAGCGCCGGCAGCGGCCGCAGCAGCGACCTCGACCGCACGGGCGCCCTGGTCCGCAACAGCAACGCGGCGCTCGGCGTGGCCTGGGTGCATTACTTCCACCCTCGCTGGGGGTTCAAGATCGGCGCCGGTTATGCCGACGACGCCGACGGCTTCGACGAACGCCGGCTGTCGTTCGCGCTGTACACGCGCTGGTGACGGAGCGCGCCGCCGCGCGTGCCCCCGACGACGCCGGGCCTGGCCCGGCGTCGCGCTTCCTGGCCTGGTACCCGGCGCTGCTGCTGGCCCAGCTGGCACTGGCCGGTTGGGCGCTGGCGGCCGGGCTGGGCGAGGACGCCAGCGGAGCGTCGCCGACCGCGGTGGGGGCGGCGGCGATCGGCAACCAGCTGCTGGGGCTGCTGCGGGCCACCCCAGTGCTCTTCCTGGTGTCCTGGCCGCTGCTGCGGCTGCGCGGCGCGCGCGCGCGGCTGCTGGCCGCCGGCGTCGCCTGGTCGCTGTTCCTGTTGGCGCAGGTCGCGCTGGAACAGTACTTCCTCGCCGCGCGCACGCCGCTGGGCGCCGACCTGTTCGGCTACACCCTGCGGGAGATCCGCACCACGATCGCGGGCACCGCGCCGGATGCCGCCGGCCTGCTGGGCTGGCTGCTGCCGCTGGCGGCCCTGTGGCTGGGCCTGGCGTGGCGGGCGCGGCGTACAGTCCGCCGCCGCGGCCGCGCCGCCGCGGTGCTGGTGCTGGCGGGCATGGCGACGTGGGCTCTGCCGGTCGCGGCGGGCGTGCGCGGGTTCCCCGAGGCCGCCCGCGACCTGGCCACGGACAAGCTGGCGTATTTCGCGGCCGACGCCCTGCACTGGCTAGGCGGCTCCGCGCAGGGCGCGGCCACCGCGGCGGTGGCCGCTCGCGCCGGGGGCGAATCGCAGGGCGCGGATGCCGATGCCGCCTTCCCGTTCCTGCACGCCGAGGCCACGCCCGACGCATTGGGCCCGTACTTCGGGCCCACCCGGGACGGCCGCCCGCCGAACATCGTGGTGATCGTGGTCGAAGGCCTGGGGCGGTCGTTCTCCGGCCCGGGCGCGCCGCTCGGCAGCTTCACCCCGTTCCTGGACACGCTGGCCGCGCGCGGCCTGTACTTCGAGAATTTCCTGGCCAACCAGGGCCGCACGTTCGGGGTGCTGCCGTCGCTGTTCGGCTCGCTGCCGGTGGCCGACCAGGGATTCGCCGCGCTGGGCCGGCGGATGCCGCCGCACGCCGGGCTGTTCAACGTGCTGCAGCGGCAGGGCTACCAGGCCGCCTTCTACGCCGGCTTCGACCTGGGTTTCGACAACGAGCGCGCCTTCCTGCAGCTGCAGGAAGTCGAGCGCCAGGTGGGGCTGGCCAACTTCGGCCCCGGCTACCGCAAGAACCCCTACAGCGAATGGGGCTACCCGGACAGCGAGCTGGTTTCGCGGGTGATCGCCGATGCCGGGCGCCTGCAGCCTCCGTTCGTGCTGGCGATGCAGACCATCAGCATGCACACCACCTACCGCTTCCCCGGCCAGGAGGCCTACCTGGCCCGGCTGGAGCCGCGGCTGGACGCGCTGGGCATCCCGCAGGCGCGCCGCGGCGCCTACCGCCGCGACGCCGCCATCTACAGCACCGTCCTGTTCACCGACGACCAGCTGCGGCGGTATTTCGAAGCGGCCGAACGCGCGCCGTGGTACCCGGACACCATCTTCCTGGTGACCGGCGACCACCGCCTCACCGAGATCCCGATGGATACCTACATCGACCGCTACCACGTGCCGCTGCTGGTGTTCTCGCCGCTGCTGCGCAGGCCGGCGCGGATCGGCGCGGTGTCCTCGCACCTGGACGTCACGCCGTCGCTGCTGGCGCTGCTCTCGCATTCCTACGGGCTGCGGCGGCCGGCGCGGACGACCTGGACGGGGCCGGGCCTGGACATGGGCGCGGCGTTCGCCAGCCGGCACGCGATCCCGCTGAAGCACACCAAGACCAGCGACGTGGACTTCGTGGCCGGGCGCTGGTTCGTGCACGACGGCGAGGTGGCGGAACTGTTGGACGGCATGCGCACGGCGCCGGTGGACGATGCCGGCGTGCGCGCCTGGGCGCTGCGGCAGCGCGACGCCTACCTGGCCGAGAACGCGACCTTCCTGCGCCGCGGCGCGCTGTCGCCGGAGGGCGGCGCGCCCGCGCTGGTCGCGTTCGCGGCGACTCCCGCCGCGCCCTCGCCCGCCACCGCGGCCGCGCCGCTGCCGGCGGGCCTGGGCCTGGACGCGGTGCATGCGCAACCGGGCGGCGGCGGGGTGGAAGTGGTGGCCACCTTCGCCAATGGCGATGCCGCCGACTCGCGCGGCTTCGTGCCGCTGGCGGTGCTGGCCGCCGGGGACGGACGCGAACTTCGCGAGGCCTACGGCGCGGCGGTGGTGCTGCGCCCGGGCGAGCGCCGCCAGGTGCGCCTGCTGCTGGAGGCGCCCGCGCTGGCGCCCGGCCGCTATTACGTCTCGGTGCTGCCCTCCGATCCGGACACCGGCAAGCCGGTCGGCCGCGGGCGCTACAAGCTGGCGGTGGACATCGCCGGCGGCGCGGCGCCGTGAGCGGCCGCGCCGCCCGCTGGCTCCTCGGCGCGCTGCTGGCGGTGCTGGCGCTGTCCGCCGGCGGCGCCGGCCCGCGCCCGCCACCGGCGTCGCGCGCGGTCTGGACCTGGGAGCAGCCGTCCTACGCGATGCTGGAATCGCCCGCGGTGGCGGACGAGGCGCTGGACTTCCTGGCGCGCAAGCGGATCGGCATCGTCTACCTGTACGCCGACGCGTTCGGCGGCCGCAACCTGCTGGTGCAGGAGCCGGCGCGCTACCGCGCCTTCATCCGTGCCGCGCATGCGCGCGGGATCCGGGTGTACGCGCTGCTGGGCTCCTGGTACCTGCATACCGAGCGCTACGTGCTGCCCGCGCACCAGCGCGAGGCGGTGGCGATGCTGCAGCGGGTGCTGGACTACAACGCCACGTCCGCGCGCCGGGAGCGCTTCGACGGCGTGAACTACGACATCGAGCCGCACCTGCTGGACGAGTGGAACGACGCCGCCCGGCCGCGGCTGCTGCGCGGCTTCCTGGACATGACTGCGGCGATGATGGCCGCCCGGCGCAAGTCGGGGCAGGCGCTGCCGGTGGGGCCGGCGATGCCGTTCTGGTGGGACGGCATCACGGTGGAGTGGCGGGGCGCGCGCAAGCCCGCCAGCCAGCACGTGGCCGACCTGACCGACTTCGTGGCGCTGATGGACTACCGCAACCGCGCGGCGGGCAGCGACTCGATCCTCTCGCACGCGCAGGACGAACTGGACTACGCGCGCCGCACCGGCAAGCGGGTGGCGATCGGCCTGGAGTTCAACCCGTCCACCCCGGCCAAGCTCAGCTTCCACGGCCGGAGCGAGGCCGCGTTCGAACGCGAGGCGGCGGCGGTGGAGGCGGCCTGGGGCGGGGACCCGGCGTTCGCGGGCTTCGTCTTCCACCACTACGAAGGCTACCGGCGTTTCGTGGGCGCCCCGGTGCCCGGCGACGCGCCGCCCTGAGCGCTCAGCGCTCGGAGTGCCCGCCCTCGTCGTAGCCGCGGGGCGCCAGCAGGTCGGGCTTGATCAGCTCGGCGAAGGCGCGCGCCTGCGGCGACAGGAACTTGCCCTTGCGCATCACGATCCCGTAGCTGCGCGCGGGGAACCAGCGCGCCAGCGAGCGCGCCGCCAGCCGCTGGCGGTCGGCATCGGTCAGGCAGATCGCGGTCACGATGCTGATGCCCAGCCCCATCGCCACGTACTGCTTGATGACCTCCCAGCCGCCCACCTCCAGCGCCACGGTGTAGGGCACGCGGTTCTGCTGGAACACCAGGTCCACCAGCCGGTAGGTGGTCAGGCGCTTGGGCGGCAGGATCAGCCCGTAGGGCGACAGGTCCTCCAGCGCCAGCTCGCGCTTGCCGGCCAGCGGGTGGTCCGGCGGGGTGATCAGCATCGGGTCGAAGCGGTAGGCCGGCGCGTAGGCCAGGTCGGTGGGGACGTCCAGCATCGAGCCCACCGCCAGGTCCACCGCGTCGCTGCGCAGCAGGTCCAGCCCGCCGGCGCCGGTGACGTTGTGCAGGGTCAGCCGCACGTCCGGGTAGCGCTGGCGGAAGGCCTCCACGATCCCGGGCAGCAAATAGAGGATGGTGGAGCTGCCCGCGGCCACGTGCAGCTCGCCGGCATCCAGCCCGCGCACCCGTTCGCGGAAATCGGCGGCCAAGCCGTCCAGCCCCTCCACCAGCGGCCGCGCCATCTCGTACAGCAGTTCCCCTTCGCGGGTGGGCACCAGCCGCCGGCCGCTGCGCTCCAGCAGGCGCACCCCCAGTTCGCGCTCCAGCGCCTGCACCTGCAGGGTCACCGCCGGCTGGCTGAGGTAGAGCGCCTCGGCTGCGCGCGACACCGAGCCCAGCCGCGCCACCTGGCAGAACGCCCGCAGCGGCTTCAGGCGGGAACCCTTGTAGGCGAAGCGCACGGCAGCGGGGCCTTTCGCCATGGATCCTGCTTATGTATTTGGAATGCAAATACTAAACATTGACAAATCTGCTTTGTCAAATACCACACGCTGGCGGATGGTTGGCCTCCATCAGGTTCCAGGGAGTCGCCGATGTCCGCCGTGCTGCAAGACCGCCCCGGGGAGGGCGTGGAAGTCACCCGCCGCCTGCCCGGGCAGGACGCCCTGCTCACGCCGGCCGCGCTGGGCTTCCTGGCCGACCTGCACCGCCGCTTCGAGGGCGAGCGCCAGGCCCGGCTGGCGGCCCGCCGCGTCCGCCAGCAGGCGTTCGACGCCGGGGCGCTGCCGGACTTCCGCGCCGACACCGCCCCCCTGCGCGCCGCCGACTGGACCGTGGCGCCGACCCCGGCCGCGCTGCTGGACCGCCGGGTGGAGATCACCGGCCCGGTCGATCCGAAGATGGTCATCAACGCGCTGAACTCGGGCGCGAACTGCTACATGGCCGACTTCGAGGACAGCACCAGCCCCACCTGGGCCAATCTGCTGGCCGGCCAGCAGGCGCTGCGCGCGGCGATCAGCGGCGCGTTGGTCCACGAGGCCGGCGGCAAGCGCTACGAGCTGCGCCCGCAGGC
>CAMLJA010000095.1 GCA_946480065.1 uncultured Thermomonas sp.
GCCGCGCGGCTGGCCGGGACGGCGGCCGCCGGGGCGGCGCTGCATGCGGACGTGGAGGCCGCGCTGCCGGTCGCGCTGGCCGACGCCGGCCGCGGCGGGCGGCTGCTGGTGTTCGGTTCGTTCCACACCGCGGCGGCGGGCCTGCGCCTGCTGGCCGCGCCCGACGGCGGCGGTTAAGCCGGCCGCGCGGCGGGCGCCGGTATACTTCGCGTCCCGCCGCGGTCGCCGAACGGAACGCCCCGATGGATTCTTCGCTCAAGCAGCGCCTGGTCGGCGCGGTCGTGCTGGTCGCGCTGGGCGTCATCTTCCTGCCGATGCTGGTCAAGGGCCCGGCGCCCGACAGCGGCGTGACTGACGTGTCGCTCGACGTGCCGCCCGAACCCCAGCCGCAGGGCGAAACCGCCAGCGTCGACCTGCCGCTGGTGGGCCCGGGCGAGGCGCCGGCCGGCGGCGCCACCGGTATGCCGGCGGCCGCGCAGGAGGCCCCGGCCGACCCGGCGGCGGCCGCCGACGCCCCGCTGTTCCCGGCCACCGCCGGCGGCGATTACGCGGTCACCTTCGGCAGCTACGCCTCCGCCGCCGACGCCGACAAGGTGATCGCCGCGCTGCGCAGCGCCGGGCTCCCGGCCTGGCGCGAGGCCGCCGCCAGCGGCGGCAAGCCGCTGCAGCGCGTGCGCATCGGCCCCTTCGCCGACCGCGCGCTGGCCGAGTCCGCGCGCCTGCGCGCCGCCCACGTCAGCGATACCGTGGAGGCGAAGGTGATCGCGCTGGACGCGGTGGCGGACGCCGCGCCCGCGATCGCCGCCGTCGCCCCGGCCAAACCCGCGCCGACGCCCGCGCCCGCGCCGACCAAGCCCGCGGCGAAGCCGGAGGCGCCCAAGCCGGTTGCCGAGGCGCCCGCCAAACCGGCCGCCACCGCGCCGGTCGCGGCGCCCGCCACCGGCTTCGCCGTGCAGGTGGGCGCGTTCGCCTCCACCAGCGAGGCCACCAAGCTGCGCGACCGCCTGCGCGCGGCCGGCTTCAACGCTTTCACCGACAGCGTGGCCACCGACAAGGGCACGCTGACCCGGGTGCGCGTCGGCCCGGCCATGACCCGCGCCGAGGCGGACGCGCTGAAGGCGCAGGTCAAGGCCAAGCTCGGGGTGGACGGCATCGTCCGCCCGCACCCGTAACCCCCGCTTCGAACAGGAAACCAGCGCCATGTGCGGCATCGTCGGAATCGTCGGCCACAGCCAGGTCGCCGGGCAGCTCTACGATGGCCTGACGGTGCTCCAGCACCGCGGCCAGGACGCGGCCGGCATCGCCACCGCGGACGGCGGCAAGCTGCATGTCCACAAGGGCAACGGCCTGGTCCGCGACGTGTTCGACCCCAGGGCGATGGCGCTGCTGGAGGGCCGCGTGGGCATCGCCCACTGCCGCTACCCCACCGCCGGCAGCGAGGGCAGCGACGAGGCCCAGCCGTTCTACGTCAATTCGCCGTTCGGCATCGCGCTGGCCCACAACGGCAACCTGACCAACACCGAGGCGCTGCGCCGCGAGGTGTTCGAGCAGGACCGCCGCAACGTCAACACCGAGTCCGATTCGGAAGTGCTGCTGAACGTGTTCGCGCACGAGCTGGACACCCAGAGGGCGCTCACCCCGGACGCGGTGTTCGCGGCGCTGGAGGGCGTGAACCGCCGCGCCAAGGGCGGCTACGCCGTGGTCTGCACGGTGCTGGGCCTGGGCCTGGTGGCTTTCCGCGACCCGCACGGCATCCGCCCGCTGGTGCTGGGCCGCCGCCGCGGCGAGGCCGGCGACGAATACATGGTGGCGTCGGAGTCGGTGGCGCTGGACATCCTGGGCTTCGAGCGCCTGCGCGACGTGCGCCCCGGCGAGGGCCTCGTGATCACCGCCCGCGGCGAGCTGCACGCGCGCCAGTGCGCGCCGGAGCAGCCCCACGCGCCGTGCATCTTCGAGTACGTCTACTTCGCGCGGCCCGACTCGATGATCGAGGAGATCTCGGTCCACAAGGCGCGCATGCGCATGGGCGTGACCCTGGGCGAGAAGATCCTGCGCGAGCGCCCCGGCCACGACATCGACGTGGTGATCCCGATCCCCGACACCAGCCGTGACGCCGCGCTGGAGATCGCCAACGTGCTGGGGGTGAAGTACCGCGAGGGCTTCATCAAGAACCGCTACGTCGGCCGCACCTTCATCATGCCGGGGCAGGGCGAGCGCGCGCAGTCGGTGAAGCGCAAGCTCAACCCGATCCCGCTGGAGTTCCGCAACCGCGTGGTGCTGCTGGTGGACGATTCCATCGTGCGCGGCACCACCAGCAAGCAGATCGTGCAGATGGCGCGCGACGCCGGCGCCCGGAAGGTCTACCTGGCCTCGGCCGCGCCGCCGGTGCGGTTCCCAAACGTCTACGGCATCGACATGCCGTCCAACGAGGAGCTGGTGGCGAACGGCCGCACCGAACGCGAGATCGAGCAGCTGCTGGGCTGCGACTGGCTGATCTACCAGGACCTGCCGGACCTGGAGGCCGCGGTGGCGGGCCCCAAGTTCCCGGGCCGGCGGTTCGACAGCTCCTGCTTCAGCGGCGAGTACGTGACCGGCATCGACCCGGACTACTTCGAGCGCCTGCGGCAGCTGCGCTCGGACGAGGCGAAGAAGAAGCGGAGAGCGGGCTGACGGCCCACGGCATTCTCCGTCGCCGCGCGAGAGTGTCGGGTGGGGAGTGCCCGGGTGCGTTTCAAGTCGCTCCCCGATACTCGCTTGGTTGAAACGCACCCGGGCACTCCCCAGCGGTAAGCCTTATTTCCCCATGACCAGCCTCTTCACCGCCGCCCGCGCCTGCCTGGACGCCGCCACGCCGGACGACAAGCCCGCGCTGACGCTGGCGACGGCCGCGGCGTTCGCGCGCGGCGAGCTGGCGGTCGACGACCACGCCCCGCCGCCCGCGCCGATCCGGATGCCGGGCCGGCCCCCGCGCCCGAGGCTGGTGCACCCGCGCGACCTGCCGCGCCGCGGCTTCGGCTCCGAGGAAGGCCGCGCCGCCTTCATCCACGCCGTCGCCCACATCGAGTTCAACGCGATCGACCTGGCCTGGGACGCGGTCTACCGCTTCCGCGGCATGCCGCCGGAGTTCTATGCGGACTGGGTTTCGGTGGCCAGCGACGAGGCCCGGCACTTCAACATGCTGCGCGCGCGGTTGCGCGAGTTCGGCCGCGACTACGGCGACTTCGATGCCCACAACGGCCTGTGGGAGATGGCGGAGAAGACCGCCCACGACGGCCTCGCGCGCATGGCGCTGGTGCCGCGCGTGCTGGAGGCGCGCGGGCTGGATGTCACGCCGGGCATGATCGTGAAGCTGCGGGCGCTGGGCGACGACGCCACCGCCGACATCCTCGCGCTCATCCTGCGCGAGGAAGTGGGCCACGTCGCCGCCGGCAGCCGCTGGTACCGCTGGCACTGCGCGCGCGCCGGGGTGGAGCCGCGCGCGCGCTTCCGCGAACTGCTGCGCGACTACGCCAGCGGCGTGCTGCACCGGCCGTTCAACACCCAGGCGCGGCTGGAGGCGGGGTTCGACCAGGAGGAGCTGGACAGCCTGCTGGCCGCGGCGGACTGATCCTCATGCCGCCTTTCGCCGGGCTGGGGCACACTGCGCCCACGCCACCCGGAGGATCGCCATGAAGCCCGCCATCGCCTCGCTGTCGCTGCTGCTGGCCGCCTGCAACGCCCCCCAGCCCACCGTTCCGGCGCCCGCGCCCGAGGCGGCCGCGCCCGCTCCCGCGGCCGCGCAGGACGGCCCGGCATCGCCGCCGCCGGCGCCGATGGGCAAGCGCGCGCCGGGCGACTCCAGCCCGCCGCTGCAGGTGTTCCGCGCGTTCGGCAACGAGCCGTTCTGGAACGTCAACGTCGAAGGCGAGACCCTCACCTACAGCACCCCCGACGACCAGGCCGGCGTGGTGCTGCAGGGCACGCGCCGCGCCGTCCCGGGCGGGGTGGAGATCGCCGGCAGCCGCGACGGCAAGGCGTTCGTGCTGACCGTGGCCGAGGGCGAGTGCAGCGACGGCATGTCGGATAACGTCTATGCGCTGGAGGCGACGTTCCGCTACGGCGACCTGCACTACAGCGGCTGCGGCGAAGCGGCGAAGTAAGGCGGTCTCCGGCCGGCTAGAGCGCGGCCAGGTCGAAGCCGTCGTCGTCGACCCGCAGCACCGATCCCTGGCTGTACCAGTCGCCCAGCACGATGCGGGTACGGCCGTGGCCTTCGTCGTGGATCGCGGGCCGGTGGGTGTGGCCGTGGATCATCCGGCGCACGCCGTAGCGCTGGAACCAGGCCTGCACCGTGGCCGGCGCCACGTCGGTGATCGCCTCGGCCCGGCCGCTGGCCTGCAGCTCGCCGTAGCGGGCCATGCTGGCGGCGCGCGCCTGCGCGGCGAACGCCAGGCGGGCGTCCAGCGGCTGCGCCAGGAACCGCGCCTGCCACGCCGGGTCGCGGGTCTGGGCGCGGAACTGCTGGTAGGCGGTGTCGTCGGTGCACAGCAGGTCGCCGTGCAGCAGCAGCGTGGGCGTGCCGTGCAGCACCGCCACCGCGGGGTCGGGGAGCAGCCGCATGCCGCAGCGCCGGGCGTAGTCGGCGCCCAGCAGGAAATCGCGGTTGCCGCGCACGAAATACGCGGGCACCCCGGCATCGGCCAGCGCGCGCAGGCGCTCGGCCACGAACGCGCCCACGGGCGAGGGGTCGTCGTCGCCCACCCAGGCCTCGAACAGGTCGCCGAGGATGTACAGCGCATCGGCGCGGCGCGCCTCGCCGTCCAGGAACCGGCCGAACAGCGCGGTGATCTCCGGGCGGGCCGGGTCCAAGTGCAGGTCGGAAACGAACAACGTGGTCATCGGCGAAGTGTAAAGCCCTCATCCGCAGGCCGACGAACGCCGCCAGGCGAGGGGTCGGGGCAGGCTGCGGCAGCGGCATTTCGAGCCGCAGAGCAGACTGCCCCGGCGCCTCGGTTTCCTGGAAAGGTGCCCTACCGCCGCGCCGGCTAAAATGCACGCATTCCGTCGAAACCCATCCCCATGACCGTCCGCACCCGCTTCGCCCCGTCCCCCACCGGCTACCTGCACATCGGCGGCGCGCGCACCGCGCTGTACTGCTGGCTGGAGGCGCGCCGCAAGGGCGGGCAGTTCATCCTGCGCATCGAGGACACCGACCGCGAGCGCAGCACGCAGGCGGCCATCGACGCCATCCTGCAGGCGATGGACTGGCTGGGCCTGGACTACGACGAAGGCCCGATCTACCAGACCCATCGCCTCGACCGCTACAAGGAAGTCGCCGAGCAGCTGGTCGCCTCCGGCCACGCCTACTACGCCTACGAGACCAAGCAAGAGCTCGAAGCGATGCGCGAGGCCGCGATGGCCGCGAACGAGAAGCCGCGCTACAACGGCGCCTTCCGCGATGCGAACGCCGGCTGGCGCGACGACCCCAACCGCGTCATCCGCTTCAGGAACCCGACCGACGGCGTGGTGGCCTGGGACGACAAGGTCAAGGGTCGCATCGAGATCGCGAATTCCGAACTCGACGACCTCGTCATCTTCCGCAGCGACGGCTACGCCACCTACAACTTCGCGGTGGTGGTGGACGACATCGACATGCGGATCACCGACGTGGTGCGCGGCGACGACCACGTCAACAACACGCCGCGCCAGATCAACATCTACAAGGCGCTGGGCGCGCCGGTGCCGCACTTCGCGCACCTGCCGATGATCCTGGACGAGCAGGGTGCCAAGCTGTCCAAGCGCACCGGCGCGGCCGACGTGATGCAGTACCGCGACGCCGGCTACCTGCCGCACGCGTTGCTGAACTACCTGGTGCGCCTGGGCTGGTCGCACGGCGACCAGGAAGTGTTCTCGATCGCGGAGATGCAGTCGCTGTTCGACCTCGCCGACGTCAACGCCAAGGCGGCGCGGCTGGACATGGCCAAGCTGGGCTGGCTCAACCAGCAGTACCTGAAGGCCGATGATCCCGAGGCCGTCGCGAAGCACCTGGTCTGGCACCTGGAGCAGGCCGGCTACGACCTGGCGCAGGGCCCGGAGCCGGCCGACCTCGTGTTGGCGCTGCGCGAACGCGCGCAGACGCTGAAGGAGATGGCGGAGAAGTCGGCGGTGTGGTTCATGCCGCTGGCGCAGTACGACGAAGCCGCCGTCGCCAAGCACTTCAAGCCGGAAGCGCGCGGCCCGCTGGCGGACGCGCGCGCGCGCATCGCGGCGCTGGATGCGTGGACCCCGGAGGCGATCGGCGAGGCGCTCAAGGCGACCGCCGAGGCGCAGGGCATCGGCATGGGCAAGATCGCGCAGCCGATGCGGGTGGCCATCACCGGCACCCAGGTCAGCCCGGACATCGGCTGGACCGTCTACCTGTGCGGGCGCGACGCGGCGCTGGCGCGGATCGACGCGGCCCTTGCAATGCTTCCCGCGGGGACCTAGATCGGTCCCATGGCCCGCACCCACGCCTGCACGGATCCACAGCACCACGTCCACGACGCCGCCGGCTTCGTGGACGCGGTGGAGCGTGCCTGCGGCGAACGCGGGCTGCGGCTCACGCCGATCCGGCTGCGGGTGCTGGGCCTGGTGGCGCGCGCCGGCAAGCCGATCAAGGCCTACGACCTGCTGGAGCAGGTGCGGCACGGCGAGGGCGCCGGCGCCGCCGCGCCGCCCACGGTGTATCGCGCGCTGGATTTCCTGCTGGCCAACGGCTTCATCCACAAGCTGGAATCGATCAACGCCTTCGTGGCCTGCCACCACCCCAACGCCGCCCAGCACTCGGTGCCGTTCCTGATCTGCGACCGCTGCCACGCCGCGACCGAGCTGGAGGACGCCGGCATCGTCGCCACCCTGGACGCCGCCGCGCGCGCGCTGGGCTTCGCCCCGCAGGCGCAGACGCTGGAAGTGCACGGGCTTTGCGTGCGCTGCAGCGGCAAGCCGGCCTGAGCCACCCCTGCCATCGGTCCTGTTGACCCCCGCGCCGGCATTTGGTGTTATGTAATAACATCATCCTGACCGGTCCGTCGATGCGTCGAACCCTGCTGTCGCTGGCCCTGCTGGCCTGCCTGTCCCCCGCCGCCCAGGCGCATCCCCAGGACGATGCCGACCGCATCGCCCGGCTGGAGGCGCAGGTGCAGGCGCTGCAGGCCGAGCTGCAGGCGATGAAGGCCGCGCTCGCGGCCAGATCGGAAGAGCACACGTCTGAACTCCAGTCACTCACTCTGA
>CAMLJA010000096.1 GCA_946480065.1 uncultured Thermomonas sp.
CCGACCGGCTGCCGGTGCGCTTCCAGATGCAATTGCACAAGCTGCTGTGGAACGATGAACCGGGCCGCTGAGGCGGGCCCGACCGACAGGCATCCCCGACATGACCGCAACCTCCCGACCCGCCGTCGTCCTCGTTTCGGGCGGCATGGATTCCGCCGTCGTCCTCGCCATCGCGAAGGAAGCGGGATTCGCGCCGCACGCCCTGAGCGTGCGCTACGGCCAGCGCCACACCTCGGAGCTGGACGCCGCCGCGCGGGTGGCGGCCGCGCTGGGCGCGGTGGCGCACAAGACCGTCAACGTGGACCTGCGCAGCATCGGCGGTTCGGCGCTGACCGACGAGGAGATCCAGGTTCCCACCGACGCCGATGGCCACGTGATCGGCGAAGGCGTCCCGTCCACCTACGTGCCCGCGCGCAACACCATCATGCTGTCGGTGGCGCTGGGCTGGGCCGAGGTGCTGGGCAGCACCGACCTGTTCTGCGGGGTCAATGCGGTGGATTATTCCGGCTATCCGGATTGCCGGCCGGAGTTCGTCGCCGGCTTCGAGGCGCTGGCCAACCTGGCCACCAAGGCCGGCGTGGAGGGCAGCCGCTTCCGCGTGCACGCGCCGCTGATGCGGATGTCCAAGGCCGACATCGCCCGCGAGGGCCTGCGCCTGGGCGTGGACTTCGCGCAGACCGTCAGCTGCTACCAGGCCGATGCCGACGGCCGTGCCTGCGGCCATTGCGACGCCTGCCGGCTGCGCGCCCAGGGCTTCGCCGAGGCCGGCATGCGCGATCCCACGCGCTACGTCGACGGCGCCATCGGTTAAAATGCGCGCCCCGCCGGCTCCGGCGGCATCCCGGGTCGTTAGCTCAGTGGTAGAGCTGCGGACTTTTAATCCGTAGGTCGAAGGTTCGAATCCTTCACGACCCACCAATCCCCGGTCGCCCGCTCGCCGCTAGGCCGCCGCCTCCAGCGCGGCGATCAGCTCGTTGCCGTAGCGCTCCAGCTTGCCCACGCCGACGCCGCCGATCCGGGCCAGCGCGACCAGGTCGCGCGGCTGCTCCAGCGCGATCGCGCGCAGGGTGGCGTCGTGGAAGATCACGTAGGCGGGCACGTTCTGCTCGCGCGCGGTGTCCGCGCGCCACTGCCGCAGCAGCGCGAAGCGGGCGGCGGCCTCGGCCGGCAGGTCGGCCGCGGGCGCGCGCCGCTCGCCGCCGGCGGTGCCGCGACGGCGTTCGCGCCGCGGCGGCTCCGCCCGCAGCTGCAGCTGGCGCTCGCCGCGCAGGACCGGCAGCGCGGCGGCGGCCAGGCGCAGGGCGCCGTGGCCCTCGACGTCGGCCTCCAGCAGGCCGGCGGCCACCAGCTGCCGGAACACCGCGCGCCACTGGCGGGCGTCCAGCTCGCCGCCGATGCCGTAGGTGCTCACCGACTGGTGGCCGAACTGCCGCACCTTGGCGGTGTCGGCGCCGCGCAGGACGTCGATCAGGTGGGCGGCGCCGAAGCGCTGGCCGGTGCGGTACACGCACGACAGCGCCTTGCGCGCGGCTTCGGTGGCGTCCCAGGTCCGCGGCGGCTGCAGGCAGTTGTCGCAGTTGCCGCAGCCGCCGGCGTGGGGCTCGCCGAAATAGCCCAGCAGCGCCTGGCGGCGGCAGGCGGTGGATTCGCAGTAGCCGATCAGCGCGTCCAGCTTGCCGCGCTCCAGCCACTTGCGCTCGTCGCCGGCCTCGCCTTCCTCGATCATCCGCCGCAGCAGCACCGCGTCCCCCAGGCCGTAGGCCAGCCACGCATCGGCGGGTTCGCCGTCGCGGCCGGCGCGGCCGGTTTCCTGGTAATAGCCCTCCAGCGACTTCGGCAGGTCCAGGTGGGCGACGAAGCGCACGTCGGGCTTGTCGATGCCCATGCCGAACGCGATGGTCGCCGCCATCACGATGCCGTCCTCGCGCAGGAACCGGCGCTGGTGCTCCGCGCGGACGCCGGCGTCCAGGCCCGCGTGGTAGGGCAGGGCGCGGATGCCGCGCTCGGCCAGCATCGCCGCTGTGGCCTCCACCTTGCGCCGCGACAGGCAGTAGACGATGCCGCTGTCGCCGCGGTGCGCGTCCAGGAAGTCCAGCAGCTGGCCGCGGCTGTCGTCCTTGGCCACCACGGCGTAGCGCACGTTGGGGCGGTCGAACGAGCTGACGAACTGCTCGGCGCCCTCCAGCGCCAGGCGCTCCACGATCTCGCGCCGGGTGGGCGCGTCCGCGGTGGCGGTCAGGGCGATCCGCGGCACGTCCGGCCAGCGCTCGTGCAGCAGGGTGAGCTGGCGGTACTCGGGGCGGAAGTCGTGGCCCCACTGCGAGACGCAGTGGGCCTCGTCGATCGCGAACAGCGCCAGCCGCGCGCGTTCCATCAGCCCCAGGAAGCGCGGCGTCAGCAGGCGCTCCGGGGCGACGTAGAGCAGGTCCAGCTCGCCGCCGGCGAACTGGCGCTCCACCTGCGCGGCGTCGGCGGCGTCCAGGCTGGAGTTGAGGAACGCCGCGCGCACGCCGAGCTGGCGCAGGGCGTCCACCTGGTCCTGCATCAGCGCGATCAGCGGCGAGACCACGATGGCGGTGCCCGGGCGCAGCAGCGCGGGCAGCTGGTAGCACAGCGACTTGCCGCCGCCGGTGGGCATCAGCACCAAGGCGTCGCCGCCGTCGACCACGCGCGCCACGATCTCGCGCTGGCGGCCGCGGAAGGCGTCGTGGCCGAAGACGCGGCGGAGGGTGTCGAGGGCGGGGTCGGACATGCCGCAAGGGTAGCAAGCGGGACACGGGGCCGGCGTCGGGCAACGCCCCGCCGAGCCGTCGATCAGGCGCGCGCCGCGAGGCCGGGCAGGCGGCCCTGCCCGGGCCGCGGGTGCCGTCGATCCGGGGCTACTGCAGCAGCGAGCGCAGCATCCAGGCGTACTTCTCGTGGGTCTGCAGGCGCTGGGTCATCAGGTCCACGGTGGGATCGTCGCCGGCGGCGTCGGCGGTCTTCAGCGCCTTGCGCGCGGTCCGGCAGACCGCCTCGTTGCCCACCACCAGCTGGCGCACCATCTCGCGCCAGTCGGCGGCGTCGGCCAGGCCGGGCTCCTCCTGGATCGAGCCCAGGCGGATGAACTCCGGGTAGGAGCCGGGGGCGTTGTAGCCAAGCGCGCGCATGCGCTCGGCGATCTCGTCCAGCGCGTTCCACTGCTCGGTGTACTGGCCCTCGAACATCACGTGCAGGCTGTTGAACATCGGGCCGGAGATGTTCCAGTGGAAGTTGTGGGTCTTCAGGTACAGGGTGAAGGCGTCGGCCAGCATGTGGCCCAGGCCGTCGGCGATGCGGCGGCGGTCGCCGGCGCCGATGCCGATGTCGATGCCGGGGGCGCCGTCCGCATGGGCGGCGACCGGGGCGGAAACAGGTTTCGCCGGCTTGTTCGCGGGCTTGCCGGCTTTTTTCTTGGCCATGGCGGTGTCCTCGGATGGGCTTGCGGCGAGAATACGCCCCTGCGGCGTTGCCGTCCCATGAATCCTTGCGAACAGCCCCATCCATGCAGCCTATGGCCACCGACGCCGGCACCCCGCGCCAGGCCCGCCGCGCCATCGACGGCGCGCTGACCCGCGACCGCGGCCGCCTGCTGGGGCTGTGGTCGAAGTGGAACGCCAAGCCGAACGATGCCGGCCTGCGCGACGCCTTCCTCGGCAAGTTGCAGGCCTCGGTGGCCGAACGCGAGCGCCGCGCCGCCGCGCTGCCGGCCGCGCGCGTGGACGAGACGCTGCCGATCGCCGCGCACGCCGACGAGATCGCCGCCCTGATCCGCGCCCACCAGGTGGTGGTGATCGCCGGCGAGACCGGCAGCGGCAAGACCACCCAGCTGCCCAAGCTGTGCCTGCTGGCGGGGCGCGGCGCGGCCGGCATGGTCGGCTGCACCCAGCCGCGCCGCATCGCCGCGCGGTCGGTGGCGCGGCGCGTGGCCGAGGAACTGCAGGTGCCGCTGGGCGGCACGGTGGGCTTCCAGGTGCGCTTCAACGACGCGGTCAGCGAGCAGACCGCCATCAAGTTCATGACCGACGGCATCCTGCTGGCGGAAATCCAGGCCGACCGCTGGCTGTCGAAGTACGACACCCTGATCATCGACGAGGCGCACGAGCGCAGCCTCAACATCGACTTCCTGCTGGGCTACCTCAAGCAGCTGCTGCCGAAGCGGCCGGACCTGAAGCTGGTGGTGACCTCGGCCACCATCGACACCGCGCGCTTTGCCGCCCACTTCGGCGGCGCGCCGGTGGTGGACGTCGAGGGACGCGGGTATCCGGTGGAGATGCGCTATCGCCCGCTCGAAGGCGAGGGCGACGAGGACGCCGGCCAGCGCACGATCGTCGATGGCATCGTCGCCGCCTGCGACGAGATCATGTCCGATAGGAGCCGGCGCGACAGCGGAATGGGCGACACCCTGGTCTTCCTGCCCGGCGAGCGCGAGATCCGCGAGGCCCACCAGGCGCTGGAGCGGCGCAAGTACCGCCACACCGAGGTGCTGCCGCTGTACGCGCGGCTGTCCGCGAAGGACCAGGACCGCGTGTTCCATCCGGGTTCGCAGCGCCGCATCGTGCTGGCCACCAACGTCGCGGAAACCTCGCTGACGGTCCCGCGCATCCACTACGTGGTCGACCCCGGCGTGGCGCGGGTCAAGCGCTACAGCCCGCGGCAGAAGCTGGACCGGCTGCACATCGAGCCGGTGTCGCAGGCCAGCGCCAACCAGCGCGCCGGCCGCTGCGGCCGCATCGCGCCGGGCACCTGCTTCCGCCTGTATTCGGAAGCCGACTTCGCTTCGCGCCCCGAGTTCACCGACCCCGAGATCCGCCGCGCCGCGCTGGCCGGGGTGATCCTGCGGATGCTGGCGCTGGGCCTGGGCAGCATCGAAAGTTTCCCGTTCCTGGAACCGCCCGATCCGCGCGCGATCGCCGACGGCTGGCAGCAGCTCAATGAACTGGGCGCGGTGGACGACCACCGCAAGCTCACCGCCATCGGCAGGATGATGGCGAAGCTGCCGGTGGACGTGAAGCTGGCGCGCATGCTGGTGGCCGCCCACGCGCACGGCGTGCTGCGCGAGATGCTGGTGATCGCCAGCTTCCTCGGCATCCAGGACCCGCGCGAGCGTCCCGCCGACGCCCGCGCCGCCGCCGATGCCGCGCACGCGCAGTTCGCCGACGCGAAATCCGAGTTCGTCGGCATCCTGAAGCTGTGGGAGGGCTACCGCACCGCGCACGAGGACATGACGCAGTCGCAGCTGCGCAAATGGGCCGACAGGCACTTCCTCGGCTTCCTGCGCCTGCGCGAATGGTGGGAGTTGCACCGGCAGCTGAAGCTGCAGTGCGAGGCGCTGTGGCCGGAAAGCGGGTCAGGTTCACTTTCCGCGAAAAGTGAGCCTGACCCGCTTTCCGGCAGCGAGCCCGATCCCGCGTCCTACGCGGCGCTCCATCGCGCGCTGATCGCCGGCCTGCCCACCCAGCTGGGCCATCGCGGCGAAAAAGGCCTCTACGACGGCCCGCGCGGCCGCAAGTTCCAGCTGTTCCCGGGTTCCAGGCTGGCCAGCAAGCCGCCACCTTGGCTGCTGTCGGCCACGCTGCTGGACACCGAGAGGGTGTGGGCGATCACCAACGCCGCCATCGAGCCGGACTGGGCGATCGCCGAGCTGCCGCACCTGCTGGCGCGCCGCCACCACGATCCGCACTGGTCGCGCGCGCAGGGCCGCGTGCTGGGCAGCGAGCAGATCAGCCTGTTCGGGCTGGTGCTGGCGCCGAAGAAGCCGGTGCACTACGGCGCGCTGTTCCCCGAGGAAAGCCGCGCGATCTTCGTGCGCGAGGCGCTGCTGACCGGCGAGATCAACACCCGCAGCGCCTTCCTGGCACGCAACCTGCGCACGCTGGAACTGGCGCAGCAGGAGGAGGCGAAGCAGCGCCGGGTCGGCCTGGTGGTGGACGAGGACTGGCAGGCGCGCTGGTACCTGGACCGGCTGCCGCCGCACGTGCACAACGCACAGGCGCTGGATGCGTGGTTCGGCAAATTGCCGAAGGACGAGAAGGCCGCGCTGGAGTGGTCGCGCGACGACCTGCTGGTGGCCGACGAGAGCGATGCCGCGCGGTTCCCGGCGTACATCGCGCTGGGCGAGGCGCGGCTGGCGGTGCAGTACCGCTTCGAGCCGGGCGCGCCGGACGACGGCATGACGGTGGCGGTGCCGCTGCACCTGCTCAATGCGCTGGATGCCGCCCGCCTGTCGTGGCTGGCGCCGGGCTTCGTGGAGGACAAGGCGACGGCGCTGATCAAGTCGCTGCCGAAGGCGCTGCGGCGCAACTTCGTGCCGGCGCCGGACTTCGCCCGCGCCTTCGCGGAGGCGTTCGCGCAGCCGGACGCCGACAGCATCGAGGGAGCGCTGGCGAAATTCCTCAAGAAGCTCTCCGGTGTCGATGTCTCTGCACTGGATTTCGACGCCGCCGCCATCGAGCCGCACCTGCGCGCCAACCTGCGCCTGCTGGACGGCAAGGCGGTGCTGGCCGAATCGCGCGACCTCGACGGCCTGCGCGCCCGCTTCGGCGAACGCGCCGCGCAGGCGTTCGCGCGCCACGCCGCGCAGGGCATGGCACGGGCGGGCCTGACCGCGTTCCCCGACGCGCCGGTCCCCGTGTCGGTGCCGGGCGCCGGCGGCGTGCCGGCGTATCCGGCGTTGCAGGATGACGGCGACAGCGTCTCGCTGGCCCTGCATGCGCAGCGCGAGGTGGCCGAGCGCCTGCATCCGCAGGGCGTGCGCCGGCTGCTGGCGATCGCGCTGGCCGACAAGCTCAAGCAGGCGCGCAAGCAGCTGCCGGTGCAGCCGAAGATCTCGCTGCTGTACGCGGCGATCGAGTCGGCGGCGCCGCCCAGGGACGGACTGAAGGACGCCGACCGCCTGCGCGCGGACCTCGTGGACGGCGCGTTCGAGGCGCTGGCCGCCGACGGGCTGCTCGACGTGCGCGACGCCGGGGCCTTCGCGCAGTGCCGCGACGCCCTCGCCAAGGCGCTGTTCGGCGAGGCCATGCAGCGGCTGCGGCAGGCGGAGGCCATCCTCGGCCTGGTCGCCGAGGTGCGCAGCCGGCTGGAATCGAAGCTGATGGGCTGGGCACGCGGCAACCTGGACGACATGCGCGCGCAGCTGGCGGCGCTGGTGCCGCCGGGGT
>CAMLJA010000097.1 GCA_946480065.1 uncultured Thermomonas sp.
TGGCGTGTATCCGCGGCCCCGGCTAGTCTGCCGGGGCCGTCGTGTTTCAAGTGTTCGATTCGAGTATTCGATTCGTGAATCGCGCGCCGCGTGCGCAAAGGTTGATCCATGCTTCCCCTCGTCGCCCTGGTCGGGCGCCCCAACGTCGGCAAGTCCACGCTGTTCAACGCGTTGACGCGCACCCGCGACGCCCTGGTCCACGACCAGCCCGGCGTCACCCGCGACCGCAACTACGGCGTCTGCCGGCTGGTCGAGGGCCGCCCGTTCGTGCTGGTGGATACCGGCGGTATCGCCGGCGAGGACGAGGGGCTGGCCGGCGCCACCGCGCGGCAGTCGCGCGCCGCCGCCGAGGAAGCGGACCTGGTGCTGTTCGTGGTGGACGGGCGCGAGGGCGCCTCCGCGCTGGACGACGAGATCCTGGCGTGGCTGCGCAAGCAGTCCAAGCCAACCCTGCTGGTGGTCAACAAGGCCGACGGCATCGACCAGCGCACCGCGCTGGCGGAGTTCGCCCGATACGGCTTCGCCGAGGCGCTGCCGGTGTCCTCGGCCCATCGCACCGGCATCGATGCGTTGATGGCGCGGGTGATGGCCGTGCTGCCGGCGGAGGGCGTGGCCGAAACCCTGGACGACGACCCCAGCCGCATCCGCATCGCCTTTGTCGGCCGTCCCAACGTGGGCAAGTCGACCCTGGTGAACCGCATCCTGGGCGAGGAGCGCATGATCGCCTCGGAAGTCCCGGGCACCACCCGCGACTCGATCGCCGTGGACCTGGAGCGGGACGGCCGGCGCTACCGGCTGGTCGACACCGCCGGCCTGCGCCGCCGCTCGAAGGTGGACGAGGCGGTCGAGAAATTCTCCGTGGTCAAGACCCTGCAGGCGATCGAGCAGTGCCAGGTCGCGGTGCTGATGCTGGACGCCAGCGAGGGCGTGACCGACCAGGACGCCACCGTGCTGGGCGCGGTGCTGGACGCCGGCCGCGCGCTGGTCGTGGCGATCAACAAGTGGGACGGGCGCAGCGACTACGAGCGCCAGCAGGCCGAGGCGCTGGTCTCGCGCAAGCTGGGGTTCGTGGACTGGGCCGAGAACGTGCGGATCTCCGCGCTGCACGGCTCCGGCCTGCGGGAACTGTTCCGCGCCATCCACCGAGCGCACGCGTCGGCCACGAAGGTGTTCAGCACCGCCGACGTCACCCGCGCGATCGAGGCGGCCTACGAGGCGAACCCGCCGCCGGTGGTGCGCGGCCACGTCGCCAAGCTCCGCTTCGCGCATCCGGGTGGCGAAAGCCCGCCCACCTTCATCGTCCACGGCACCCGCCTGAAGACCCTGTCCGCCACCTACCAGCGCTACCTGGAGAACTTCTTCCGCAAGCGCTTCAAGCTGGTCGGCACCCCGATCCGCTTCGTGTTCAAGGAGGGCGACAACCCTTACAAGGACAAGAAGAACGTGCTGAGCGAGCGCCAGGTGGCGAAGAAGCGCCGGCTGATCCGGCACGCCAAGCGCTGATGCCGGCGCGCGAGGCGGTCACGCTGGGGATCCTGGCCGGCGGGCGCGCCACCCGCCTGGGCGGGCGCGACAAGGCTTGGCTGCACCGCGACGGCGTGCCCCAGGTGGTGCGCATCGCCCGCCGCTTCGCCACCGACTGCGGGACCACCCTGGTCAGCGCGAACCTGGACCTGGCGCGGTTCGCCGGGCACGGCCTGCACGCGGTGGCCGACCGCGCCGCGGGGATCGGCCCGCTCGGCGGGATCGACGCACTGGCGGCCGCCTGCGGCACCGACTGGCTGCTGACCGTGCCGGTGGACATCGTCGATGCCAACGACTGCCTGCTGCGCACGCTGGCGCAGGCCGGCGGGGACGGCGCGCGCGCGCGGGACGCGGACGGTCCGCAGCCGCTGGTGGCGCTGTACCGGCTGGCGCCGCTGCGCCGCGCGCTGGCGGCGGCGCTGGCGGCGGGCGAGCACGCGATGCACCGCCTGCAGGCCGCGATGGCGCTGCCGGAGGTGGCCTTCGCCGGGGTCCGTTTCGGCAACCTCAATACCCCGGAGGCGCTGCGCATGGCGGGCGTCGCCGATGGCTGAATTCCCCACCGGGATTGCGTACGCGCGGGCGCGCGAACTGCTGGCGGAGGTGGCCGCGGCGCGCCGCCTGCCGGTCGAAGCGCTGGCGCTGGCGCGCTGCCACGGCCGGGTGCTGGCTCAGGACATCGTCGCGCCGATGCCGCTGCAGCCATTCGACAACAGCGCGATGGATGGCTATGCGTGCCGCCACCTGGACGCGAACGACGGCGCCCGCCTGCGGCTGGTGGGCGAACGGTTCGCCGGGCTGCTGGCGGAGTTGCATGTAGGGCCGGGCGAGTGCGCGCGCATCACCACCGGCGCGGCCCTCCCGGCCGGGGCGGACGCGGTACTGCTGCGCGAGGACGCGCTGGCCGAGGGCGACGCAGTCGTGGCGCGCACGGCGCTCGCCGCCGGCGCGAACGTGCGCCGGGCCGGCGAGGACTGCCGCACCGGGGACACGGTGCTGCGCGCCGGCACCGCGCTGTCGCCCGCGCAGGTGGCGCTGGCGGCCGCGCTGGGCATCGACCGGCTGCCGGTGTCGGCGCGCCCGACCGTGGCGGTGTTCACCACCGGCGACGAACTGGTGCCGCCCGGCCGGCCGCTGCGGCCGGGCGAGATCTACGACGCCAACCGCGAACTGCTGATGGGCCTGCTGCGCGCGGAAGGGCTGGAGCCCACCGCCTGGCCGGCGCTGCCGGACGATCCCGGGCGGATCCAGGCCATGCTGCGCGACGCCGCCTCCAGCTTCGACCTGGTGCTGACCTGCGGCGGCGTTTCCGCCGGCGAGCGCGACCACGTGCCGGCGGTGCTGCGCGCGCACGGCCGGGTGCATTTCTGGAAGGTGTGGATGAAGCCGGGCATGCCGGTGCTGGCCGGCGAGCTGGGCCGCGCGCAGGTGCTCGGCCTGCCCGGCAACCCGGTTTCGGTGCTGGCCACCTGGCTGGCGCTGGGCCGCGGGCTGGTGGACGCGATGCAGGGCAGGGCGCCGCGCCCGCCCGGCTATGCCCGGCTGCGGCAGCCTGTGGCCAAGGCGCACGCGCGCCGGGAATTCCTGCGCGGCCGGCTGGAATCCGGCCCCGACGGCACCTGCTGGGTGGTGCCGGATCCGGCCAGCGGCTCGCACCGCCTGCGCGCGGCCGCGGACGCCGACGCGCTGCTGGTGCTGCCGGAGGGGCCGCAGGCGCTGGCCGCCGGCGACGTGGTCGAGGTGATCGGATACTGATCGGCGATAATCGCCGCATGCCGATCCGCCTGCTGACGCCCGCCGATGCCCACGCCCGCCTGCGCCAGGGCGCCCGCCTGCTGGACGTGCGCGGCGAGGACGAACGCGCGCTGGGCATGGCCGACGGGGCGGAGGGCATCGCCCGCGAGCAGCTGGAGGCCGACCCGGCCACGCACCTTCCGCACCCGGACCAGGAGCTGGTGCTGATCTGCCAGGCCGGCCAGCGCTCGCTGCGCTGCGCCGAGGCGCTGGCGTCGGCGGGCTACCGCAACCTGGCCTCGGTCGAGGGCGGCACCGCCGCCTGGGCCGCGGCCGGGCTGCCGATGCGGCAGGCGCTGGCGCCCGACTTCGCCGAGCGCTACGCCCGCCACCTGCGCCTGCCCGAGGTCGGCCTGGCCGGCCAGCGCCGGCTGCAGGACGCGCGGGTGCTGCTGGTGGGGGCAGGCGGGCTGGGCTCGCCGGCGGCCTACTACCTGGCGGCGGCCGGCGTGGGCACGCTGCGGCTCGCCGACCACGACCGGGTGGAGCGCAGCAACCTGCAGCGGCAGATCCTGCACACCGAGGCCCGGATCGGGATGCCCAAGGTGGCGTCGGCGGCCGCGGCGCTGGCCGCGCTGAACCCGGGCACCCGGGTCGAGGCGGTGGCCGAGCGCGTCGTCGCCGGCAACGTGGAGCGCCTGCTCGACGGCGTGGACGTGGTCATCGACGGCGCCGACAACTTCCCGGTCCGCTACCTGCTCAACGACGCCTGCGTGCGGCTGGGCAAGCCGCTGGTGTACGGCGCGGTCCACCGCTTCGAGGGCCAGGCCAGCGTGTTCGATGCCGGCCGCCACCGCGGCACTGCCCCTTGCTACCGCTGCCTGTTCCCGGAGCCGCCGCCGCCCGAGGACGCGCCCAATTGCTCGGAAGCCGGCGTTCTGGGCGTGCTGCCGGGCGTGATCGGGCTGCTGCAGGCCACCGAAGCGATCAAGCTGCTGCTGGACCTCGGCGAACCGCTGCGCGGCCGGCTGCTGCAGTTCGATGCCCTGGCCATGCGCTTCCGCGAAACCCGACTGGCCGCAGATCCCGACTGCCGGGTGTGCGCCCCGGGGCGGGCGTTCGCCGGCTACCCCGACGACGACGCCGCGGCCTGCGCGGGGAGCGGCCGATGACGCGCCTGCGCTGGCTGGCCCTGGTCCTGCTCCTGCTCGCGGGCAGCGCGGCCGCCGGCGATCCCTGCCCGCCGCTGCGCGCGCGCCAGGCCGACGCCGACGTGGCGACCCGCATCGCCGCTGTGGCCTGCGAGGAGCACGCGCGCTGGCAGCGGCCCTTCATCGCCAGCGACGGCCGCATCGCCAGCGGCCAGCTCTGGGAAGGCGAGGGCCGCGGCCTGCTGGACGGCGGCGCGCCCTGGCGCCAGGTGGCGCGCTACTGGCGCGATGCCGGGCTGCTGGGACGCAGCGGCGCCCCGGGATCGGCCGACTGCACGTACGCGGTCGGCAATCCGGGCTATCCGGGCTTGGGCTGCCGCGCGTTCGTGATCGACACGCCGTGGTCGGCGGCGTTCATCTCGTGGGTGATGCAGCGCGCCGGCGTTCCCGGTTTCCGCGCCTCGGCCGGGCATTTCGACTACGTGCGCGCCGCGCGCCGCGATCCCGCCGGCAGTCCCTACCTGCTGCTGGATCCCGACACGCAGGCACCGGCGGCCGGCGACCTGCTCTGCTACGTGCGCCTGCCGCGCACCTACGGCTTCACCGGGCTGCTGGCGGCCATCGACGGCGGCGCGACCGGACTCAACATGCACTGCGACGTCGTGGCCGCTGCCGGGGCCGGGAATGCCTACCTGGTGGGCGGCAACGTGCAGCAGGCGGTGACCATGCGGGTGCTGGCGCTGAACGCGGCGGGCCGCTTCTGGAACCTGCCGCGCCGCACGGATGGCGACGTGGACTGCTCGCCCGACACCGTCGCCGCCTGCGACTTCAACCGCCAGGACTGGGCCGCGCTGCTGCGGCTCAAGCCGCAGGCGGAGCTGGCCCGCCTGGGACCGGTCGCGCCGCCGTCGTTCCTGCCGCCCGCGGCCGCGCCCCAGGCCTGCTGCGTGAACTGCGTGGTCGGCGGCGGGGTGCCGCGCTGCCCGGCCAGCGGCCTGCCGCCGCCCGCGGCACCGCCGGACGAGGACTGACGGCGATCGCGGCCTGGCTCAGTCCGCTTCGACGGGCTTGCGGCGCGCGCGCGGCCTGGCCCGCGGGTCCATCTGCACGCCCAGCACCGCGTGGCAATGGATGCAGCTGTAGCTGATGCAGCGCGCCTTGCTGGCGCCCTCGACCATCCCCAGCACGTGTTCCACGTGCACGTGCAGCACGCGCTTGCCGCACTTCGGGCATTCTCCCTGGATCGCCATGCCGCTCCCCCTGGCTGGAAGGCCGAGCTCAGCTCCCGCGACGCGCCGCCTCGAAGGCGGCGAGCTGCTCCGGCGTGGCCTCGGCCTGGTGCCGCGCCTTGAAGTCCGCGAAGGGCATACCGTACACCGCTTGCCGGGCCTCGTCGCGGCCCATGGCCAGCCCGCGCTCGGCGGCCGCCTCGCGGTACCAGTCGGCCAGGCAGTTGCGGCAGAAGCCGGCCAGGATCATCAGGTCGATGTTCTGCACGTCCGGGCGCTCCACCATCAGGTGGTGGCGCAGGCGGCGGAACGCGGCGGCTTCGAGTTCGGTGGTGACGTCGGTCATGCGGGCGGGTGCGTGGCGGCTGGGCGATAATGCGGGCCCCGACTGTACGCCATCGCCCCGCATGACCGCGCGCATCCTGGACGGCAAGCGCATTGCCGACGACCTCCTGCTCACCCTGAAGGCCAGGGTCGACGCCCGCGTCGCCGCCGGCAGGTCGCGCCCGGGCCTGGCGGTGGTGCTGGTCGGCAGCGATCCCGCCAGCCAGAGCTACGTGCGCAACAAGCGCCGCGCCGCCGACAAGGTCGGCATCGAGGCGCTGGACTTCGACCTGCCGGCGGGCACCACCCAGGCCGAACTGCTGGCCCTGATCGACCGCCTCAACGCCGACCCGAAGGTCCACGGCATCCTGGTCCAGCTGCCGCTGCCCGGCATCCCCGACGCCAGCGCGCTGATCGAGCGCATCCACCCCGACAAGGACGTGGACGGCTTCCACCCGCAGAACGTGGGCCACCTGGCGCTGCGCCAGTTCGGCCTGCGGCCGTGCACCCCGCGCGGCATCACCACCCTGCTGGCCTACACCGACAGGCCGGTGCGCGGGCAGAGCGCGACCATCGTGGGCGTCTCCAACCACGTGGGCCGGCCGATGGCGCTGGAACTGCTGATCGCCGGCTGCACCGTGACCAGCTGCCACAAGTTCACGCCGCCGGACGTGCTCCGGCGCCACGTGGGCGAGGCCGACATCCTGGTGGTGGCGGTGGGCCGGCCGGGCCTGATCCCGGGCGGGTGGGTCAAGCCCGGCGCGGTGGTGATCGACGTCGGCATCAACCGCCTGGACGACGGCCGCCTGGTCGGCGACGTCGGTTTCGACGAAGCCGCCGGGCGCGCCAGCTGGATCACCCCGGTGCCGGGCGGGGTGGGGCCGATGACCGTGGCCACGCTGATGCAGAACACCCTGGAGGCCGCCGAACTGGCGGACGCGGCCGCCGCCGGGGACTGACCGGATCCGGGCGGCCCGGCGGCGGCCCGCGCCGGCTATAATGACGCGCTTCCCCACCTTCCGGGACCGCCGATGCTCCGCATCCAGGCCGAAGCACTGACGTACGACGACGTCTCCCTCGTTCCCGCGCATTCGACCGTCCTGCCCAAGGACGTCTCGCTCGAAACCCGCCTCACCCGCGACCTGCGCATCCGCCTGCCGATCGTCTCGGCGGCGATGGACACCGTCA
>CAMLJA010000098.1 GCA_946480065.1 uncultured Thermomonas sp.
CGCCGAACCCCGGCGGCGGCTGCCCCTCGTCCAGCAGCGCCAGCCACGCCTCGCCTTCCAGGGTGTCCGCGCCGGGATGGACCCGGCGCGCGGCGCGCCGCAGCAGCTCCGAGATCGCGGCCAGCCGCTGCGCTGGCGTGTCCGCGGCGGCCACCCGCTGGTCGAACAAGCGGGCGATGGCGGCGCGGCGGCGGCGGACGCGCAGCGCGCGCCACGCCAGCAGCGCGAGCACCAGCGCGGCCGCGCCCGCCACCAGCCACCAGCCCGGGGCGGGCGGCCACCACGGCGGCGGATTGCCGGGATGGACGTCGCGCAGCTGCAGGGGCGCCATCACCGGCGCGCCCCGCGCGGACGGTCCAGCAGCGGCAGCCAGGCATCGCTGGGGTCGGCGCTGGACAGCGCCGCGGCGCGGATGCCGTGGGCAGCCAGCAGCGCCAGCCCGGCCTCGGTGCGGCCGCCGAATTCGCGCTGCCAGCGCTGCCGGGTCGCCGCCGCGTCCAGCGCCAGCTCAACCCGGGCGCCGCCGGCGCGGAACGCCAGCCGCGCCGGCGGCGGGGCGGTCTCCAGCGGATCCACCAGCAGCAGCGCGACGACCTCGTGGTGCATGGCCAGGGCGGGCCAGCGCGCCGCCGGGACGGCGTCCAGGCTGGCCGGATCCGCCAGCAGCACAAGCCGCGAACCCGGCCGCAGCAGACGGGCGGCGTGGTCGAGCGCCGCCGGCAGCCCGGCGTCGTCGGCAGGCGGCGCGGCATACCAGCGCACCAGCGCGTCCAGCACCCGCAGCGCCCCGCGCTCGCCGGACGCCGGCGGCACCGGCGGCTCGCCGCGGCTGCCGCGCAGCGCGGCCAGGCGGTCGCCGTCGCGCGCGCCGATCCAGGCCGCCAGCGCGCCGGCACGCGCGGCCTGCACCGACTTGAAGCGCACGCGGGTGCCGAAGTACAGCGCCGGCGCGGTGTCGGCCACCACCAGCGTCAGCCGCTCGCGCTCGGTCTGGAACAGCTTGGTATGCGGCCTGCCGCTGCGCGCGGTCAGCCGCCAGTCGATGTGCCGGGCATCGTCGCCACGGGCGTATTCGCGCGACTCGGCGTATTCCATCCCGCGTCCGCGCAGGTGCGCGGGCGCCTGTCCCAGCGTGCCCACGGCACCGCGCGCCGCGCCGCGCCGGCCGGCGGCGAGCGCCCGCAGCGCGACCAGTTCGGCCAGCGACGGCGCGAGGCCGTCCGCGGGTGCCGGCGCAGGGTCGGGCCGTTGCATCGCCCGGCTCAGGGCAGCGGCACCCGCTGCAGCAGTTCGGCGACCAGCCGCTCGCCGTCCCAGCCTTCCGCGGTGGCCTCGTAGCTGGGCAGCACGCGATGGCGGAGCACGTCGGGCGCGACCGCGCGCACGTCCTCGGGGGTGACGAAATCGCGGCCGGCCAGCCAGGCGCGCGCGCGGGCGCAGCGCTCCAGCGCGATCGAGCCGCGCGGGCTGGCGCCCCAGGCGATCTGCCGGGCCAGCGCGGCGTCGTAGCGCGCGGGCTCGCGCGAGGCCAGCACCAGTTCCACCAGGTAGCGCTCCAGCGCCGGGGCGAGGTGCAGGTCCAGCACGGCGGCGCGCGCGGCGAACACGTCCGCCTGCGCGATCCGGGTGGCGGGCGCCGGCGCCGGGCGCAGCGCGTCGCGCGCGCGCTCGCGCGCCAGCCGCAGGATCTCGGCCTCGGCGTCGGCCCGGGGGTACCCGATCCGCACGTGCATCAGGAAGCGGTCGAGCTGCGCCTCCGGCAGCGGGAAGGTGCCCTCCTGCTCGATCGGGTTCTGGGTGGCCATGACCAGGAACAGCGGCGGCAGGGGATAGGTGTGCCGCCCCACCGTGACCTGGCGCTCGCCCATCGCCTCCAGCAGCGCCGATTGCACCTTGGCGGGCGCGCGGTTGATCTCGTCGGCCAGCAGGATGGAGTGGAAGATCGGGCCGGCCTGGAATTCGAAGCGGCCGTCCTGCGGGCGCCAGACCTCGGTGCCGGTGAGGTCGGCCGGCAGCAGGTCCGGCGTGAACTGCACGCGCGAGAAGTCGGCCTCCAGCCGCGAGGCCAGCGCGCGGATCGCGGTGGTCTTGGCCAGGCCGGGGGCGCCCTCGACCAGCAGGTGGCCATCGGCGAGGAGCGCGATGAGCAGGCGTTCGACCAGCCCCTGCTGGCCCACGATCTCGCGCGCCATGTCGTCGCGCAGCGCGTGGAAGGCTTGGTGCAGGCGGCTGGAGCCCGCGGGCGGCGCGGCGCTGAGTGTGTCCATGGATCCTCCGGGTCTCGTGCATTCGACCGCATGCCGTCCCGAAGGTTCGCACGCGGGCGGCGCGCCGGCCTGAACGGCGGTCCCGGAAACGCATCGGGAGCCCGAAGGCTCCCGATGGGCATGGCGCCTGGCGCGGCGTATCAGCGCTGGGCGACCCGCATCACCTTCGGCGTGACGAAGATCAGCAGCTCCGCCTTCGACTTGGTGTGGTTCTTGTTGCGGAACAGGTTGCCGATCACCGGCAGGTCGCCCAGGAACGGCACCTTGGAGATGTCGCTGCGGTCCTTGAACTCGTACACGCCGCCGATCACGACGGTCTGGCCGTCCTCGACCAGCACGGCGGTGTTGACCTCGCGCTTGGCCAGCTGCGGCACGCTGCCGAAGGCACCGACGCTGATGAACTGGTCCAGCTCGTCCTTCTTGACCGACATGTTCAGGAACACGCGGCCGTCGTTGGTGATGGTCGGCGTGACCTTGAGCTCCAGCAGGGCTTCCTTGAACTGCACGGTGGGGACGTTGTTGCTCTGCCCGCCGGTCACCGTCAGGTAGCCGATCTCGCTGCCCTGCCGGATCAGCGCTTCCTTCTGGTTGCTGGTGACGATGCGCGGGTTGGAGATCACCTCGCCCCGGCCCTGCTCCTGGATGGCCGACAGCTCCACGTCCAGCAGGTATCCGGCATTGAGGATGGACAGCGCCAGCGCGCCGGCCGGGTTGTTCAGCGCCGCCGGCAGGTTGGTCAGCAGGCCGTCGCGGACGCCGCCGGTCGTGCGGGTGGCCACCGGGCGGGTGCGGATCGGCGGCAGCACGGTCCCGGTCGGGTTGTTGACCGGGTCATAGCGGTTGGGGTTCTCCTGCCAGGACTTGTAGGCGTTGGCGTAGGCCAGGTCGGCCGAGACGTCGCCGCCGATCAGGTTGGCGTTGTTCTCGAGGTCGCCGCTGAAGTAGGTGTTGCCGTTGCGGCCCTTGATGCCGAAGCGGGCGCCGAGTTCGCGCGCCACGTTCTCGTTGGCGACCACGATGCGCGCCTCGATCACCACCTGGTCGACCGGCTTGTCCAGCATCGTAACCAGGTTGCGGATGTCCGCCACCCGCTGCGGGATGTCGATCACCAGCAGGGTGTTGGTGCGCTTGTCGTAGCTGATGCTGCCGCGCGGCGACAGGAAGCCCCGCTGCTGCTGCCCGCCGCCGCCGCCAGCGCCACCGCCGGCGGAGCTGTTCTTCGCGTCCTCGGTGAGCAGCTTGGCGATGTCCTCGGCGTTGCCGTAGTTGATCGGGATGTACTCCGTGACCAGCTCGGCGCGGTTCTCCAGGTTGATGCGGGCGTCTTCCTTGGCCTGCTCGAACGCGGCGATCTCCGCCTGCGGGGCCACCCAGACCACGTTGCCGCTGCGGCGCTTGTCCAGGGACTTCGCCTGCAGCACGATGTCCAGCGCCTGGTCCCACGGCACGTTGATCAGCCGCAGGGTGACGTTGCCCTGCACGGTGTCGGCGGCCACGATGTTGAGGTTGGATTCCTCGGCGATCAGCTGCAGGACGGTCCGCACCGGCACGTCCTGGAAGTTGAAGGTCACCGGGCGCCCGGTGTAGCGCACCGCGGCGGTGCTGTTGGTGGCGCCCATCGCGGCGGCGCCCATCGCCGGGGCGGGCGCGGCCTTGGCGGCCACCGGCGCGCTGGCGCGCGGCACCACCTCGACGATGTATTCGTTGCCGCTCTGGTAGGCCAGCGACTCGAAGTTGCCGCGGGTGTCCAGCACCAGCTGCGCGCCGCTGCTGGTCGCGCGCGCGTCGATGCGCTGCACCGGCGTGGCGAAGTCGGTCACGTTGATCGGCCGCTGCAGCGAGGCGGGCAGCTGCGCGTTGCCGATGTCGACTACGACGTTGGACCCCATGTTGCGCATGTCGGGGGCCGCGCCGTCGCCGGAGAAGCGCAGGATGAGCTTGCCGGAGCCGCCGTCGCCGCGCTTGAAGTCGATCGCCGAGACGGTGACCGCGCCGGGCAGCCGCTTGGCCGGGTCCGCCATGGCGCCGGTCGCGGACTGGCCGGCGAGCGCGAGGGTGGCCACCCCGGGCAGGGCCGCGGCGCCGGCCGCGTAGAGCGCGACGGCAAGGCCGATCGCGCAGGCGCCGAAGGTCGAGGGGCGCCGGACAGGCCGCTGGTGCTTGGCGTTGGTGACGGTCATCGGTCTATCCCCCAATCAATTGTCTTCGAGCGCGATGGTGGCCGGCCGCTCCAGCCAGCCGCCCGCGCCATCAGGAACCAGTTCGACCAGTTCGATCCGGTCTTCGTACACGGCGGTCACCCGCCCGTCGCTCTGCCCCAGGTAGACCCCCGGGCGCACCCGGTAGGTCACCTTGTCCGGCGCCATCACCAGGGCGACGAGGCCGCCGCCGTGGCCGAGGGTGCCCACCATGTCCAGGCTGTCGAGCGGGAACTGCTCGAGCGTCTGCTTCGGGCGGCCCGGATCCGGCCGCGGGCCGCTTCCGCCAGCGCCACTGAACTGCTCGCTGAACGGATCGCGCAGGGCCTGCGCGGCGTATTCGAAGGTCTCGAACTGCTGCATCACCGGCAGCGGGTCCAGCGGAGGCGCGGGCCGGGCCTTGACCTCGGCGACCCACTTCTCCAGGTCGTCGCGGCCGCTGCCGCAGGCCGCAAGCGTGCAGGCGAGCAGGAGCAGGCCGGCCAGTCGGGTCGCGGATTGGACACTGGTGCGCATGTCAGTTCCCCTTCTTCGCCGGGCTGGCGGCCGCCGCCTGGGCCGCCGTCTCGTCTTCGTCGAGGTAGCGGTAGGTCTTGACCGTACCGGCCAGTTCCAGCGGGGTGTTGGGACCGATCTTCGCGTTCGGGTCCTTCTTGGCGTTCTTGGGCCGCAGCGAGATGTCGTGCATGGTCATGATGACCACCCGCGGCAGCGATGCCACCCCGCTCACGAACGCACCGAACTGGTGGTAGGAACCCACCATCCGCAGCGAGATCGGCTTCTCGGCGTAGAACTCCTTGGGCGTCTCCGGGCCGGGCTTGAACAGGTCGGTCTGGATGCCGGTGGCCAGCGCGGTCTGCGAGATGTCGACGATCAGGTCCGGCATCTCGGTCTTGCTGGGGAGCTGCCGCAGCATCTGCTGGAGCTGCTGCTCCATCTGCGCCAGCTGCTGCTTCAGCGGCTCCAGGTTGGCGGCGCGGCCCTGCTTGGTCTCGAACTCCGCGCGCAGGTCGGTCTCCTGCCGCTGCAGGCCTTCCAGCTCGGTGCGCTTGTCGCGCACGAACAGCCACCACGCCAGGCCAACGATCAGCAGGGCCACGAGGCCGCAGAACACCAGCTGCGCCTGCCGCGGCCAGCCGCCGATGTTGTTGATGTCGAGCTCTTTGAGGTTGATCTTCTTCTTGCTCACGGGGCGGCTCCTCCTGCGGTGGCAGGCGCCGCGGCGCCCGCCGGCGCGGCCGGGGCGTTCGCGGCGGGCTCGTCCGGCACGCCGTCGCCGTTCTCGTCCTTGGGCGCGTTCGGGTTGGCCAGCTTGACCTTCAGGTTGAACTCGTAAGGCAGGCCGGAGTTGCCGGCCTTCGCCTCGATCACCTCGAGGTCGGGGCTGGTCATCCAGCCGGAGCTCTCGAGGTTGCGCATGTAGGTGCTGACCCGCGCGTTGGACTGCGAGCGCCCGCCCAGGGTGAGGATGTCGCCCTCCTGCTTGATCGAGGTGAGGGTGACGCCGTCCGGGATGGTCTTCACCAGCTCGTCGAACAGGTGGACCATCTGCGAGCGGTTGGCCTGCAGCTGCTCGATCACTTCCTTGCGCGCCAGCAGCTTGGCCTTCTTCTTGTCGAGCTCCTCGATCTCCTTGATCTGGGTGTCGACCTTGGCGATCTCGCCGCGCAGGTATTCGTTGCGTTCGTTCTGGTTGCTGATGCGGCTGCTGTAGAAGCTCACGATCAGGAAGGCCGCGAGCACGCCGCCCAGCGCCGCCAGCCCCAGCATCCCGACGAATTCCTTCTGCCGGGCCTTGCGGCGCTCGGCGCGCCACGGGAGGAGGTTGATCCTGGCCATCAGTCGAAGCTCCTCAGGGCGAGCCCGCAGGCGATCATCAGCGCCGGGGCATCCTGGGCCAGCGCGTGCGCCTGCACCCGCGGCCCCAGGGTCATGTGCGCCAGCGGGTTGGCCACCACGGTCGGGATGCCCAGCTGTTCCTCGACCATCCCGGCGATGCCGGCGATGGACGCGCAGCCGCCGGCCAGCACCACGTGGTCGACCCGGTTGAACTCGCTGCCGGCGTAGAAGAACTGCAGCAGGCGGCTGACCTGCTGGACCATCGCTTCCTTGAACGGGTCCAGGACCTCGATCTCGTAGCTCTCGGGCAGCCCGCCCTGGCGCTTGGCCAGGCCGGCTTCCTCGTAGCTCAGGCTGTAGCGGCGCATCACCTCGTCGGTGAGCTGCTTGCCGCCGAACACGTTCTCGCGGGTGTACAGGCTGCGGCCGCCGCGGAGCACGTTGAGGGTGGTCATGGTGGCGCCCACGTCCACCAGCGCCACCAGCCCGTCGCGCGGCACGTTGAGGTCCCCGGCCATGAGCCCGTAGGCGTTCTCGATCGCGAAGGCCTCGACATCGATCACCCGCGCGGTCAGCCCGCCCAGCTCCAGCGCGGAGGCGCGCACCTCGACGTTCTCCGAGCGGGAGGCGGCCAGCAGGACCTGCACCATCTCGCCGTTGCCGGGCATCGGCCCGAGCACCTCGAAGTCCAGGTTCACTTCCTCGATCGGATACGGGATGTAGTTCACCGCCTCCAGCTCGATCTGCGATTCCATCTCGTCGTCGTCGAGGTCGGCCGGCATCGGGATCGTCTTGGTGATGACCGACGACC
>CAMLJA010000099.1 GCA_946480065.1 uncultured Thermomonas sp.
GCGCCAGCGGCAGCGCCCCCAGCGCCGGCCAGGCCCCGGCCGGCAACGGCCAGGGCGTCGCGCCCGCCGCCCAGGGTGGCCGCGGGGTGGCGGCTGCCGGCAGCGGCGCCGGCCCGGTCCTGAAGCCGGCCCCGGGCGGCTGGCCGGGCGCGGCGAAGAGCGACGACTGGGGCGCCTCCACCCGCAACGTGGCCGGCACCGGCAGCGGCCGCGGCAAGGACGGCAAGGGCGACGGCAAGGGGCCCGGCCTGTTCAACGCCGACGGCAGCGTGCGGCTGCCGGACGAATGGAGCCAGCAGACCGGGCTGGACATCGACCGTGCCGGCACCTGGCTCAAGCGCCCGGGGCTGGAATACCGCGGCACCCGCTTCGACCGCTACTGGATCCCGCAGGGCACCCTGCTGGAGGAATGGGTGCGCCGCGGCGTCAAGCAGATCGCCATTCCCATCCCCGGCACCCGGCTGCGGCTGGAGTGCGTGGTCTCGCTGCTGCAGCTGGGCGGCGGCTGCTTCCCGGTCAACCCGGACGCCAACGCGCAGCCGGCCACCGCGCGCCCGCCGCCGGACATCCCGTTCAAGCCGGAACTGCAGGAAGACAACGGCAGCGTGCGCCCGGCCGGCGGCTGAGCCCCTGCCTCCACGCCGGCCACACGCCGCGCGTGCCAGCGTCGGCGCATGGCCCTGGAGGACTACCACCGCAAGCGCCGTTTCGACGCCACCCCCGAACCGGCCGGCACCACCGCCCGCGGGCGCGGCAGCCGGCCGATCTTCGTGGTCCAGCTGCACCACGCCAGCCGCCGCCACTACGACTTCCGCCTGCAGGTGGGCGACACCCTGAAGAGCTGGGCGGTGCCGAAGGGCCCCAGCTTCGACCCGTCGATCAAGCGGATGGCAGTGGAGGTGGAAGACCACCCGCTGGACTACGCCGGCTTCGAGGGCCAGATCCCGAAGGGCCAGTACGGCGGCGGCCACGTGGCGCTGTTCGACCGCGGCACCTGGACCACCGAGGGCAACGTGGAGGCGCAGCTGGCCAAGGGCCACCTGCGCTTCGAGCTGCACGGCGACAGGCTCAAGGGCGGCTGGCACCTGGTGCGCTCCGGCAAGCCCGCGCGGCAGCCGCAGTGGCTGCTGTTCAAGCAGGACGACGCCTGGGCCGGCCCGCAGGAGGCCGACGACCTGCTGGACGGCGTGACCCCGCCGCCGGCCGCCGACGCCCGCCGCGCCGGCCCCGCCAAGCCCGCGGCGAAGAAGACGCCCGCCAGCGCCGCGCGCGCGAAGGCGCCGGCCAAGCGATCGGCCGCGAAGGCGAAGACCGTCGCGGCGTCCGCCGACTGGGCCGCGCAGGCCGCGGACCTTCCCGGCGCCCGCAGGCGCGCGCTGCCCGCGAAACCGCCCGAGCCCCAGCTGGCCAAGCTGGTGGACCGCGCGCCTGCCGGCGAGGACTGGCTGCACGAACTGAAGTGGGACGGCTACCGCCTGCTGGCCACCGTCCGCGACGGCGCGGTGCGGCTGTGGTCGCGCAACGGCCTGGACTGGACCGAGCGGGTGCCGGAGGTGCGCGACGCGCTGGCCGCGCTGGGCCTGCGCAGCGCGCTGCTGGACGGCGAACTGGTGGCCGGGCAGGGCACCCGCGCCGACTTCAACCTGCTGCAGCAGGTGCTGTCGGGCGAGCGCCAGGGCCAGCTGCGCTACATGCTGTTCGACCTGCTGCACCTGGACGGCGTGGACCTCACCGCCGCGCCGCTGGTGGAACGCAAGCAGCTGCTGGAGCGGCTGCTGCAGCATGCGCCCGCGCACCTGGGCTACAGCTCGCACGGCATCGGCCACGCCGATGCCGCCTACAAGGCCGCGGTGGAGGCCGGTTTCGAGGGCGTGGTGTCCAAGCGCGTGGACGCGCCCTACCGCGCCGGCCGCGGCGACGCCTGGCGCAAGGCCAAGGCGCAGGGCAGCGACGAGTACGCGGTGGTCGGCTACACCCCGCCCAAGGGCAGCCGCAGCGGCATCGGCTCGCTGCTGCTGGCCACCCCCGACGCGCGCCACGGCTGGCGCTACGCCGGGCGCGTGGGCAGCGGCTTCAGCGACGAGCAGCTGCGCGCGCTGGGCAAGCAGCTGGCCGGCCGCGGCGGCGACACCCCCAGCGTGCACGTGCCTGACAACGACACCGACCTGCGGCAGGCGCGCTGGCTGCGCGAGCCCGCCTTCGTGGTGGAAGTGTTCACCCGCGGCCACGGCGGCCGCGGCCTGCTGCGCCAGGCCAGCTTCAAGGCGCTGCGGCCCGACAAGACCCCGGACGCGCTGCGCGACAGCGACCGCGCGCCGCTGGGCGGAGACGACCCCATGCCCGGAACACCCGCGAAGAAGACCGCGCGCAAGACCGCCGCGCCGAAGCCCGCCACGTCTGCCGCGAAGAAGCCCGCGAAGAAGTCCGCGAAGAAGGCCACCAAGAAGCCCGCAGTGAAGCGGCCTGCGCGCGAAGCGCCCGCCCTGACCCATCCCGAGAAAGTCCTGTTCCCCGAGGACGGCCTTCGCAAGCAGGACGTGGCCGACTACTACGCCGCGGTGATGGACTGGCTGCTGCCGGAGATCGCCGGGCGGCCGCTGTCGCTGGTGCGCTGCCCCGGCGGCATCGGCGGCCAGTGCTTCTTCCAGAAGCACGCCACCCCCGGCCTGGCGCTTGTCTCGCAGGTGCCGATCGTGGAATCCGACGGCGGCAGCGAGGACTACCTGGTGGTGGAAGACGCCGCCGCGGTGATGGAGCTGGTGCAGTTCAACACCCTGGAATTCCACCCCTGGGGCGCGCGCGCGGACGACGTGGAGCACTGCGACCGCCTGGTGTTCGACCTGGACCCGGACCCCGGCGTGGCCTGGGAGGTGGTGGTGGACGCCGCCCGCCAGCTGCGCGGCTACCTGCGCCAGGCCGGGCTGGAATCGTTCGTGCGCACCAGCGGCGGCAAGGGCCTGCACCTGGTGGTGCCGCTGGCGCCGGCGGTGCCGTGGGAGCGCGCCCGCGCCTTCGCCCAGGCGGTGGCCGAGGCCGCGCGCGAGGCCGACCCGCTGCGCTACGTGGCCACCGCCAGCAAGGCCCGGCGCAAGGACCGCATCTTCATCGACTGGCTGCGCAACGGCCGCGGCGCCACCAGCGTGGCCAGTTTCTCGCTGCGTTCCCGGCCCGGCGCGCCGGTGTGCATGCCGCTCCGCTGGGAGGAACTGGGCAAGGTGGCCAGCGGCCACGCCTGGACCCTGCGCAACGCCCCGGCGCGGCTGAAGCGGCTGAAGTCGCACCCGTGGGCCGGCATCGACCGCCTGCGCCAGACCCTGCCCGGCTGAGCGCCTGCACGGCGCGATGACGCCCGCGGGGGCAGGGTGCGGGCAACCCCGACCCGCAAGGCACCGCCATGGCCCGCCCCATCTGGACCGGCAACCTCAGCTTCGGCCTGCTCAACGTCCCGGTGGCGCTGATGCCGGGCACCCGCGGCACCGACCTGTCCTTCCGCATGCTGGACGCGCGCGACCGCAAGCCCATCCGCTACGAGCGCGTCAACGCCGACACCGGCGAGGAAGTGCCGTGGAAGGAGATCATCAAGGCCTTCGAGTACGACAAGGGCAGCTACGTGGTGATCGAGAAGGAGGACATCGCCGCCGCCGCCCCGGAAACCCACGAGTCGGTGGAGATCGAGGCATTCGTGGACGCCAGCGCCATCGACGTGCGCTATTTCGAGAAACCCTACGTGCTGGTCCCCGGCAAGAAGGCGGAGAAGGGCTACGTGCTGCTGCGCGAGACCCTGGCCAAGGCCGGCAAGATCGGCGTGGCGCGCGTGGTCATCCGCACCCGCGAATACCTGTCCGCGGTCATGCCGCTGGGCCACGCCCTGGTGCTGGTGGTCATGCGCTACCCGCAGGAACTGGTGGACCCCGCCGACTACAACATCCCCCAGGGCAAGAGTTCCGACTACCGCGTGAGCGCCAAGGAACTGGAGATGGCCACCCAGCTGATGGAGTCCATGGCCGGCGAATGGAAGCCCGCCGACTACCACGACGAATTCCGCGCCCGCCTGTCCGACATCATCCGCAAGCGCATCAAGCAGAAGGGCAAGACCACCACCGTGCCCGAGGAGCTGGAGGACCACAGCGAGGACGCCGCCACCAACGTGGTCGACTTCGTGGCCCTGCTGCAGAAGAGCCTGGGCGACAAGGCCAAGGCGAAGCCGGCGGCGAAGAGCGCCAAGCCGAAGAAGGCTGCGAAGACGACGTCGAAGACGGCTAGGGCAAAGAAGGCGGGGTAGTAGGTAGAACAGAGAATGTCTGCTTGCGACCCGAAGCGGTCATCCGAAATCACACTCTGACCCGAGTGCTCGGAACGAGTGCTCGCTCCAACAGAGGCGGTTGGTAGGTTTCGGGCTACCTCTGCCCTGAGCATCTGAGGCATCTGCCCCATTGCGAAGTGCGCGTTGCCAAGCTGGGGACTTGAATTCAGCCTCTGCGTCTGCGGATTCCTTGAAACAGCGCATCTATCGCGTCAATGTCCTGCAGCAGCTCAGCTGGCTGCGTCACCGCGCGCTGTTGCCCCGCGGCGTGGGAATGCGCCCGGACGTTTCGGCAGCACTTGTCATGCAGGCGTTGAACCTCGCGATACTCTGCATCCTGAACGATAATCACGCCGTCGAGTCGGCCGACCGAGATGTTGTCGCGGAACCTCACGACGGTCTCATTGAGAATCGTGTCCTCGATTCCGACCTCGATCGTCACCCGAAGGTCGTCGTAAGCGTTGCGGATCGCAAGCCGCTCGGTGTCTCCCGGTGGGTTGTTGAAGTTAACAGCGATCTTCTGATGATCGGCGCGATGTTGCGCGATACGTTCGCGGTGTCGCCGCATGTCGTAAGGCAATCCTGCGCCGATGTATCCGGGGCCCTCGGCGCAATAGCTGATTGATTTCACACAGGGCGTCCGCCCGGCGTCCCCGCAAAGCGTGTTCAGTTCTCCGAAGAACACCGCGTCGTGGGTGAAGACGATGACTTGCCGGACTGCCGACTCCTCGACGATCCTTCTCGCCACGGCGGTTCGGTGGTTGTGGTCGAGGCTCGACACCGGATCGTCGAATACGATTCCGGAAGTGGATCCCGATTGTTGGAGTTCCGCGAAGAAGTACGCGAGTGCGCACATGCGCTGCTCGGCTTCGCTGAGCACGAGGTGTGGGTCGAGCTGGCTGTCGGGAAGGAGAATGCCGAGACGTACCGATCCCGCGTCGCCGGTTGAACTTACGCCGACGCGGATATGGTAGAGATCCAGCTTCCTCAGCTCATCGTTCATTCTGTCGGCCAGCGCTTCGCTGATGTAGGTCCTGGCGAGCTGGCCTGCGAACAGGCTGATCGGGCGAGTGTTACCGATATCCTCAAGGCACTTCTGAAGCTTCGCCTTGTGGCCGAAATTGCCGACCACCTGGGCAATGCTGTCGATGTGCTCCGAGAGCAGTCGCCGAGCTTCCAGTTCCTTCAGGCGAAGCCGCTTCGCAGCTATGGCTGCCGCGTCGAGGTTGGCGCGCAAGGCAGTCGCCTCGGCGCGCAAGTTGTCCCCGATCTGGCGGATCGAAGCGGTCGGATTCGCGCCGCGGTACGTCGGCCTGTCCAGCCATTCCCCGTTCGCCACCGCGGCTCTGAGCCACTGAAGGCGAGAGAGCAAGTCTTCCTGGAAGATTCGGATATCGCCCGGCAGCGTCTCAATGCGCCCGCTGAGGCTGTCGGACATGACCGGAGAGACCGTAAACGTGACCGTCGCCTGCCCAATGTCGCGGACGAGGTGTTGCCAGGCGTTGCGCGCGGCTTGGGCAGCTTCGGACGCCGTGTCCCGGACATAGCGATCGAAACGCTGCAAACGATCCTTTGCTGCCGGCGTTAGTTCCTGCTGGCAAAGCACGCATTGCGCGCCTTCGCCTGTGACCGGGAAGGCTTGTTCCGGATACGCCGCGCCGGTCGAATACTCGCGTGCGGCTTTGAACAGGAGCGCCCAAGGGCCTTGGCCCGTGCCTGAAAGCAGCGGCGTGGTCTCTTCGGCCTGCAGTAGGGCCGATGCGGCTCGCTCGGCCGCTTCCGCGTCGAGTAAGCTTCGATGCGCCGACTGCGCGGCGTCGATCGCATCATCAGATACAACGCCGGCGGCGGTGCCAATAGCGTTGCCCAGCTCGTCGACCTTCGTCGCGGCGGTCTCCAGCAGCGTTGCCTTGGCCGTGGGATCCGCCTCGCTGATCTCCTGCGGCAGGCGTGCAAGCTCCGCTTGCTCGTCTGCGGTGAGTTCGGCAAGTGCCCGCGCCCGCGCTATATCGGTTGTGGCGCTGATCGGATGTACGGCCCGGCCCGCCGCGGTGTCGGCGGGAATGACGTTGAACGGGGTGACATCCACCGCGAGCCCAGTGATCTCAGCCTGAAGCCGCGGACGCAGCGCCTGATTCAGGCCGTTGGCCAGTTGCTGAAGATAGGTGAGGGCGGTCGGCTGAAAAGTGGCGGCTTCCCTCGCCTGAAGGTAGTGGCGCGCGCAGTCGCCGTCCAAGACGGAGATGCCGCGGAGTTCGGGCCGCGAGACGTGGCCGCGTTGACCGCTCCAGTGTGCCTGATCCGGGGTCCCGTCCAGCTCGAAGGCGATGGTTGCGCTAGGTGTGAGCTGCGGGAAGTTCGGGTCATAAGCATTGGCATAGACGGTGCCGGGGCTCCTGGCGCGGCACGCCTGCTTTAGCACGCGGGCATAGCCTGACTTTCCTGTGCCATTGCCACCGTACGCGATCGTGAGACCCTGCGACTGGAACTCCAGGGTCTGGTCTCTCGGAATTCTCCCGACATTGACCAGTGTATGCAGGGACGTCAGAACCACGGTTTCGTCCTGGTTCGCCTCGGCGGGAAAATGATCTCTGGCGAACGGGATCGGTTGCGGTGCAGGGTCTAGCGCGCTGCCGATTCCGTGGTGTTGCTTGGCAAGATCTAGAATCTCACCAAGATCGGGATCGTCCCATCCTCCTTTGACGCAAAGGCGCCGCAGTGCATCCTGACG
>CAMLJA010000100.1 GCA_946480065.1 uncultured Thermomonas sp.
CTCAACGAAGCCTTCGCCGCGCAGGCGCTGGCGGTGATCGGCGACAGCGAACTCGACCCCGCCAAGGTCAACCCCCTGGGCGGCGCGATCGCGCTGGGGCATCCGCTGGGCGCCACCGGCGCGGTCCGCACCGCGACGATCGTGCACGGCCTGCGCCGCCGCCAGCAGAAGTACGGCATGGTGACCATGTGCATCGGCACCGGCATGGGTGCCGCGGGGATCTTCGAGTCGCTCTGACTCCCGGCCGCCGGAAACGCGAAAACGGCGCCGCAAGGCGCCGCTTTTCGTTGGAACCGCGATCAACCGATCCTCAGGTCTCCACCACGCCCATCTCGCCCAGCGCATTCTGCATCAGGGTGCGCGCGGCATCGCTCAACTTCTCGTTGTCCAGCGCGTAGCGGATCGTCGCCTCGATCAGGCCGATGTGGGTGCCGCAGTCGAAGCGGGTGCCGTGGAAGCGGAACGCGTCGACGCGCTCGTTGGCCAGCAGCGCCGCGATCGCGTCGGTCAACTGGATCTCGCCCCCCGCGCCCTTCTGGGTGGTTTCCAGCAGGTCGAAGATCGCCGGGGTCAGGATGTAGCGGCCGACCACCGCCAAGTTGCTGGGGGCACGCTCCGGGCTGGGCTTCTCCACGATCTCGCGGATCCGCCCCGCCTGCCCGTCGAAATCGTCGGTGGCCACGATGCCGTAGCTGCCGGTCTGCTCGCGCGGCACGTCCTGCACCGCCACCGCGCTGCCGCCGGTGGCCTGCGCATGGTCGGCCATCTGCGCCAGGGCACCGCCACCGCGGCTCCAGATCAGGTCGTCCGGCAGGAGAACCGCGAACGGTTCGTTCCCCACCACCGGTTTGGCGCACAGCACGGCGTGCCCCAGCCCCAGCGCCTCGGCCTGGGTCACGAACACGGCGCGCACGCCCTCCGGCAGCACGTTGCGGATCAGCGCCAGCTGCTCGTGCTTGCCGGCCTTCTCCAGCTTCTGCTCGAGTTCGTAGGCCTTGTCGAAATAGTCGGCGACCGCGTGCTTGTAGCGGTTGGTGACGAACACGAGGGTGTCGCAACCGGCGGCGATCGCCTCGTCCACCGCGTACTGGATCAGCGGCTTGTCGACGATCGGCAGCATCTCCTTCGGCACCGTCTTGGTGGCCGGCAGGAAGCGGGTGCCCAGGCCGGCGACGGGGAATACGGCGGTACGGATGCGGCGGAATGCGGGCGGCATCGGTCAGGACCTCGCCTGGCCGGGCTGGCGAACGGGAAACGGCACGACGGTGGCCGCCCGCTGGCCGTCGTCCAGCGGCCTGAATTCCGCCACTGCGTGCCGCAGCACCGCCTCCAGCGTTTCGACGTCGTAGGCCGCCGACGCTTCCCGCAGGTTCCGCAGCGACGCTTCGATGCAATCCGCCGCGACCTTGCGCGGCGGCGCCTGCAGGATCTTGGGGTGCGAGGTGGCGCTGTAGCGTTCGTCCGCGTGGAACAGCGATTCGTGGAGCTTCTCGCCGGGCCGCAACCCGCTGTATTCGATCACGATGTCGTGGTCGATCCGCTTGCCCGCCAGCCGGATCATCTGTTCCGCCAGCATCCGGATGGAAACCGGGTTACCCATGTCCAGCGTGTAGACCGCCTGCTGCGCGCCGATCGACGAGGCCTGCAGGATCAGCTGGCAGGCTTCGGGGATGGTCATGAAGTAACGGGTGACGTCCGGGTGGGTCACGCTGACGGGACCGCCGCGGCGGATCTGTTCGCGGAAGATGGGGACCACGCTGCCCGCGGAATCGAGTACGTTTCCGAAGCGGACCGTCACGAACCGCGTCGAGCGCGGATCGACCTGGGCCTGGCAGACCATCTCCGCCATCCGCTTGGTGGCGCCCAGGACGTTCACCGGGTCCACCGCCTTGTCGGTGGAGATCAGCACGAACGTCTCCACCCCGCCCTCGCGGCATGCCCGTGCGACGACGTCGGTGGCCAGCACGTTGTTGCGCACGGCTTCGCGCAGCTGGCGCTGCAGCAGCGGGACCTGCTTGTAGGCGGCGGCATGGAACACCGCGGCGGGACCGCACAGTGCCAGCGCGTGGGCGATCGTCGCCTGGTCGCCGCAGTCGCCCAGCACGGCCACGCATTCGACGTCGGGGAAATCGCGCTGCAGCGCGGCCTCGATCTCGTGCAGTGCCAGTTCGTTGATTTCCAGCAGGCCGATCCTGCCAGCGCCGTGGCGGGCGCACTGCCGGCAGAGCTCGGCGCCGATGGAGCCGCCCGCGCCGGTCACCAGCACGGCACGCCCCCCGAGCCATTGGCGGATCGCCTTCCAGTCGGGGCTGAGCGGCTTGCGCCCGAGGAGGTCTTCGATCGCGACTTCCTTGAGTTGGCCGGGCAGCGAGCGCCCGTCGAGCAGGTCGGCCAGGCTCGGCACGGTGCGGAACGGCAAGCCGGTGTCCTCGCAAAGCCGGACGATGCGGCGCATTCCCGGGGCGTCCAGCGCCGGCATGGCGATCACGGTGAGGGTCGCGCCGGTTTCGCGCGCGATATGCGCCACGTCCGCGATCCGCCCCAGCACCGGTAGCCCCTGCACGCGGGTACCGCGCATGCCCATCGCGTCGTCCAGGTAGCCAACCGGCTGGTAGCGCCCGGTGCGCCGGAGGTCGCGGACGACCGCTTCCCCGGTGCGGCCGGCACCCAGGACCAGGACGCGTTCCGGCACCGCGTCGCGGTCCAGCAGCCTGCGGTCCTTCCAGGCCCTGAACAGCAGCCGCGGGCCGCCAAGCAGCATCGTGAGGGTCAGGGGGTAGGCGAGCAGGGCCATGCGCGAGACCAGCGCTAGCCGGTTGTAGAAGAACAGCCCGACCAGCAGCGCCAGCAGGCCGAGCACGCTTGCCTTGAAGATGTTGACGAGATCCGGGAGGCTGGCGAACCGCCACAGGCCGCGGTAAAGGCCTACCCGCCAGAAGACCAGCCCCTGGGCGGCCATCACGACCAGCACGGTACCCGACAGCAGCGGCAGCGGCAGCGCGTTCGGCTGCAGCGCGTAGCGCAGGTAATGCAACCCCTGCCAGCAGACCCAGACCATCGCCAAGTCGTGCAGCACGACCGCCAGCCTCGGCAGTCCGTACGCGAACCGGTCCTTCCATGCACTCATTTTCCGAATCCTTCGGTGTTCCCGCTCCGGTTCGCCAGCCCGAGTCGTGCCCAGGCCAGCAGCGAGCAGCCAAGCCACGCGACCGCGGCCACGATCGCCCCGCGCCCGGCTCCGGCGAGGAACAGCATGACCGTGGCTGCCATTATCGTCCATAGCCCATAGCCCGTGACAACGGTGATATGACCGTGGCACCGGCCAAGCCGTTGGTATAAGTGGCCGACATGGGGTTGCCACCAGCGCTCGCCGCGCGCGACGCGCCTGAGCAGGGTGGCGCCGGCGTCGACCAGCATCGCGCCGGGCGCCAGCAGCAGCAGCGGCCAGTCCGACTGCGGCCGTGCGGCCAGCGCGAACCCGAGCAGCGTGGCGACCAGGTATCCCAGGCCCCCGCTGCCCACGTCGCCGAGGAAAGTCCGCGCGCGCGGCGCATTGAACGGAAGGAAGCCGGCGCAGCCTGCGGCCAGCGCGAGGGCCAGCCACACCGCGGCCGCCGCCAGCCCGGGCAGCAACGCGAAGGCCGCCGCGCACAGCAGGGCCTGGCTCGCGGCCAGGCCGTCTATCCCGTCCATGAAGTTCCAGGCGTTCACCAGCACCAGCGCCAGCACGAAGCTCGCGGCGACGGCGAGCGGCCCGGCGCCCCGCTGGTGCAGGGCAATCGCCAGCAGCGCCGCCGCGACCGCGTGCACCGCTAGGCGGGGCAGCGCCGGCAGCGGCCGGTGGTCGTCCCACCAGCCGATCCCGGCGACCAATGCCAGCCCCAGCGCGACCAGCAGCCACGCCGGCCCGTCCGCGACGGCGTTGGCCCCGCAGCCCAGCAGGCAGGCGACGACGATGCCGATCCCGCCTCCCCGCGGCGTGGGGACCGCATGGCTGCGCCGTTCGCCCGGCAGGTCGAGCAGCCCACGCGCAAGCGCATGCCGGATGGCCAGCCAGGTCAGCAGCGCGGACAGCGGCAGCGCCGCCAGCGCGGCCAGCCCCGCCGGCTCAGACCACCGCATAGTTGAGCAGCGGCTTCACGGTGCCCCACTCCTTGCAGCTGGGGCACTGCCAGTGGTGGCTGCGCGCGCCGAAGCCGCAGCGCGTGCAGCGGTAGCTGGGATTGCGCACCAGCAGCTGGTCGGTGATGTGCCTGAGGTCGTGCAGGGTGGCGGTGGCATCGGCCTGCTCCGCCAGGCTGAGGTCGATCAGCGCCGCCTCGCCGCGCACCGAGGGGCGGTCCTTGAGCTGCTGGGCCAGGTAGCGCCGGGCGGCCCCCACCCCCTCTTCCGCCTCCATCATCCGCGCCAGCGCCAGCACCGGGGCGATGCCGCGGTAGTGCTCGCACATCTCGGCGAGGAACGCGCGCGCGCCGCTGCGCTCGCCGGCTTCCGCGTAGTTGTCCAGCAGCATCGGCAGGATCAGCGGGAGGTAGTCCGGATCGTGCCGCGCCGCGCGTTCGAACGCGCGGATGGCGCCGGCCGGGTTGCCGGCCTCGGCCTCGATCCTGCCCTCGCCGATCCCGGCGCGGACCGAGCTCGGATCTGCCGCATACGCGCGCGCGATCGCCGCGCGCGCGGCCTCCACGTCGCCGGCGGAGCGCTGGCGATCCGCCAGCTCGCACTCGAACTGGGCGACCAGCTTGCCCATCGGCTCGCCGGTGGCCGCCTCGTAGCGGGCGGCGTTCTCGATCGCCTTCGACCATTCCCGCTCGGCCTGGTAGATCCCGATCAGGTGGCGCAGCGCCTGCGGGGCGCGCTGGTCGAGCCGGGCGAGGTCGGCGAACACGGTTTCCGCGCGGTCCAGCAGCCCCGAGCGCATGTAGTCCTCGCCCAGCGCCGACAGCGCCTGGACCTTCTGCGCATCCGACAGGTCGGGGCGCTGGGCCAGCGCCTGGTGGAGGCGGATGGCGCGGTCCACCTCGCCGCGGCGGCGGAACAGGTGGCCCAGCGCCACCTGGGTTTCGAACGTGTCCTTGTCCAGTTCGGCGATGTGCAGGAACAGCTCGATCGCCTTGTCCGGCTGCTCGTTGAGCAGGTAGTTCAGGCCGCGGAAATAGGTGGTGGAGAGCCTGCTGACCTGGGTCACGCTGTGGCGCTCTCCCCCTCGCCGGCCCAGCACCCAGCCGGCCATGGCGACCAGCGGCAGCAGCACCACGAACCAGATCCAGACGTCGAAATTCACCATCTTCAGGACTCCATGCGGCCGCGCGCGCGTTCGGCGGCGCGCAGGCGCTTTCGCAGCGGCGCCACCAGCGAGGCGGCCAGCACCGCGCCGCCCGCCACCACGCCCAGCAGCAGTGCCAGCAGGACGGACAGCCCCAGGCTGGTGCGCAGCACCGCGAAGCCGAGGTCGAGAGAGACCGGTTGCGGGTTGAGCGCGCCCACGACGGCCCCCAGCATGAGGCAGGCGATGGCGGCGACGGGACGGATCAGGCGCATCGGAGGCTCCGGCAACGCCAGTGATGTTAGCGGAACCGGCGGATCAGTCGTCGGCCGGCAGCGGGACCACCGCGGTCACGCGTTCGCGCAGTTCCTTGCCGGGCTTGAAATGCGGGACGTACTTGCCGGGCAGCGCGACGGCGTCGCCGGTCTTGGGGTTGCGCCCGGTACGGGGCGGCCGGTAATGCAGGGAGAAGCTGCCGAAACCGCGCACCTCGATGCGTTCGCCGCCGGACAGGGCCGTGCCCATCATCTGCAGCAGCGACTTCACCGCCAGGTCGACGTCGTCGGCCTTCAGGTGCGGCTGGCGCTTGGCCAGCAGTTCGATGAGTTCGGACTTGGTCATCTCGGGCGGGTCGTGGAGACGCGTGCGCAGCAGGGCCGACGGCGGCCCGGCAATCGCCGGGGCGCCGCGGTGGCATCAGGCCGCCGGGATCACTCGGCCTTGTTGTTCAACTGCTCGCGCAGCAGCGCGCCCAGCTTGGTGGTGCCGCTGGCGGCGTCGGCATGGGCCTTGTTGTACTCGGCCAGCGCCTCGGCGGTCTCGGCCGCGTCCTTGTCCTTGATGGACAGCTGCAGGCTGCGGCCCTTGCGGTCCATGCCCACGAACTTGGCCTCGACTTCCTGGCCGACCTTCAGCACCTGGCTGGCGTCGTCCACGCGCTCGTCGCTGATGTCGCGCGCCATGACGTAGCCTTCCACGCCCTCGCCCAGGTCGATGGTGGCGCCCTTGGCGTCCACTTCCTTGACGGTGCCGGAGACCTTGGTGCCCTTCGGGTGCGTGGCCATGAACTGGCCCAGCGGGTCCTGCTCCAGCTGCTTGACGCCCAGGCTGATGCGCTCGCGCTCCGGGTCCACCGCCAGCACCACGGCCTCCAGGGTGTCGCCCTTCTTGTAGTTGCGGGCGATGTCCTCGCCGGTGGAGTTCCAGGTGATGTCCGACAGGTGGATCAGGCCGTCGATGCCGCCGTCCAGGCCGATGAAGATGCCGAAGTCGGTGATCGACTTGATCTGGCCCGACACCTTGTCGCCCTTCTTGTGGATCGCGGCGAAGGTCTCCCACGGGTTGCTGGTGACCTGCTTGATGCCCAGCGAGATGCGGCGACGCTCCTCGTCCACGTCCAGGACCATGACCTGCACTTCGTCGCCGACCTGCACGACCTTGGACGGGTTCACGTTCTTGTTGGTCCAGTCCATCTCGGACACGTGCACCAGGCCTTCGACGCCCGGCTCGATCTCGACGAACGCGCCGTAATCGGTGACGTTGGAGACCTTGCCGAACACGCGGGTGTTGGCCGGGTAGCGGCGCGCGATGTTGTCCCACGGATCCTCGCCCAGCTGCTTCAGGCCGAGGCTGACGCGGTTGCGCTCGCGGTCGTACTTCAGCACGCGCACGTCCAGCTCCTGGCCCACTTCCACCACCTCGGACGGATGGCGCACGCGCTTCCAGGCCATGTCGGTGATGTGCAGCAGGCCGTCGATGCCGCC
>CAMLJA010000101.1 GCA_946480065.1 uncultured Thermomonas sp.
AGCACGTCCTGCAGCGCGATCACCTCGTCCGGGTCGGGCCCGGCGCCCGCGGCCCAGTTGGCGACGATCGCCAGGCAGGCGTAGTCCAGACCCAGCTCGCGCGCCAGGCCGGCCTCGGGCATCCCGGTCATCCCCACCAGGTCGCAACCGTCGCGGCGCATCCGCGCGATCTCGGCCTTCGTCTCCAGCCGCGGCCCCTGGGTGGCGCCGTAGCAGCCGCCGTCGACCAGCGCCACCCCGGCGCGCGCCGCGGCCGCGGCCAGCTCGCGCCGCAGCGCGGGCGTGTAGGGGTCGCCGAAGTCCACGTGCAGCACCTCGCTGCCCGGTTCCTCGCAGAAGGTCGAGATCCGGCCCCAGGTGTAGTCGACCAGCTGGTCCGGGCAGGCCAGCACGCGCGGCCCGAAGCGCCCGGTGATGCCGCCCACGGTGTTCAACGCCAGCACGCGGGTGGCGCCCAGCGCCTTCAGCGCGGCAAGGTTGGCGCGGTAGTTGATCCGGTGCGGCGGCAGCGAGTGACCCTCGCCGTGGCGCGCCAGGAACGCCACCCGCCTGCCCGCGTAGGTGCCGACGCGCACCGGACCCGACGGCGCGCCGTACGGCGTCACCGGCTGGTGGGTTTCGACGTCGGCCAGTTCGCCCAGCGCGTAGACGCCGGTGCCGCCGATGACGGCGAGTTCGATGGTCATGTGCTTCCTCCGCATGGTCGCAGGTCCGCCCGGGCGCCGGCGGCGCCTCGACGGACTCTCGGCGACAGGGACGTCGCCGAGAAGCCTACATGGATGTATCCACGGCGTGTCCGGCGAGGCGCCGCCGGCGCCCGGGCGGACCCGCGAGGTGTTTTGTCCGCTAGTCGCCCAGCGCGTAAATCGCCGGCAGGTTGCGCCCCTGCTCGTGGTAGTCCATCCCGTAGCCGAACACGTACGCGTCCGGCACCGCCACCCCCACGTGGTCGGCATGGATGCCGGGCACGCAGCGGTCGTGCGCCTTCAGCGCCAGCACCGCGATGCGCACCTCGGCCGCGCCCTGGTCCTCGCACCACTGCTTCACCGCCAGCAGGGTGTGGCCCTCGTCCAGGATGTCGTCGGCCAGCAGCACCTTGCGCCCGCGCATCGGCGTGGCCGGCCGGTGCAACCAGGCCAGTCCCGCGCCGGTGGTCTGGCCGCGGTAGCGGGTGGCGTGCAGGTAGTCGAACTGCAGGTCCAGGCCGCGTTCGCCCAGCGCGAACGCCAGCTGCCCGGCGAACGGCAGCCCGCCGTTCATCACCGTCAGGTACAGCGGCACCTCGCCCGGGGCGTAGGCGTCGCGGATCTCGCCGGCCATGCGGGCGATCGCCGCCTCCAGCGTCGCGCGGTCGTGGACGACCCGGGAGCGGGCCAGCACCTCGGCCAGGCCGGGCGCGCTCATGCCGCGTACCCCGCGTCGTTGGCGCCCGAGGCGGCAGCCGCGTCGTGCGCGGCCACCGGCACGTCCGCCAGCGCCGATTGCGCGCGGGTCCGGCGCGCGTCGGCCAGCAGCGCATCCCAGCCCAGCGCGCCGCGGCCGATCAGGCCGGCCAGCGCGACGGTGTTGGAGCGACGGCCTTCCAGCGCCTGCAGCGCCTCCGGCACCAGGTCCGGATGGCAGACCGGGACCACGTCGCAGCCGGCGTCCAGGTGGGCCTCGATGCGCGCCTTCACCCCGCCCGCGCCGAACGCCGCGGCCATGCCGATGTCGTCCGCGAACACCACGCCGCGGAAGCCCAGCCCGCCATCGGCAGGCTCCCCGCGCAGGATCTCCTTGATCCAGCGCGGCGAATAGCCGGCCGGTTCCGGCGCGACCCGCGGATAGGTCACGTGGGCCATCATCACCGCGTCCGCGCCGGCGGCGATGCCGGCTTCGAACGGGACCAGGTCGAGCGCGCGCAGTTCCTCCAGCGTGCGGCCGTCCACCGCGGCCTCGTAATGCGTGTCCTCCGGCACCGACCCATGGCCCGGGAAATGCTTGAGCGTGGCGGCCATCCCGGCCTCGTGCATGCCTTCCACGTAGGCGCGCGCGAACGCGGCCACCACCTGCGGCTCCGGCGAGAACGCGCGGTTGCCGATCGCCCGGTTGCCGCGGCCCAGGTCCACCACCGGCGCGAAGCTCAGGTCCACGCCGGTGGCGCGCACCTCGCTGGCCATCAGCCAGGCGTGCTCGCGCGCCAGCGCCAGCGCGGCGGCCGGTTCGCGGCGGTACAGCGCGTCGAAGCCCTGCAGCGGCGGCAGCGCGCTGTAGCCCTCGCGGAAGCGCTGCACCCGCCCGCCTTCCTGGTCGACGCAGACCAGCAGCGGGCGGGGCGCGGCGGCGCGCAGCGAGGCCGACAGCTCCGCCACCTGGGCGCGCGAGGCGAAGTTGCGGGCGAACAGGATCACGCCGGCGCAGGCGTCGTGCTGCAGCCAGTCGCGCTCCCGCGGGTCCAGCGTGTGTCCGGCGATGCCGATGATCAGCATGTCGCGGGGTCCTCCAGGTCCAGGGCGAGGCGCTCGTCGTCCCGCCATTGCGAATAGGGGCGCGCGGCGAGCGCCAGATTGTAGTAGCGCCGGGCGTGGGTGGCCTCCGGGCCCAGCCACGCCGGGCGCGCGAAGGCTTCGTCCACGTCGTCCAGCTCGACCTCGGCCACCACCAGCCCGGCGTTGTCGCCCAGGAACTCGTCGACTTCCCACAGGTGGCCGGCGTGGTCCACCAGGTGGCGGCGCTTCTCCACGATGCCGCCCACACACAGCGCCAGCAGCGCCCTGCCCTCGGCCAGCGGGATCAGGTAGTCGAACTCCTGCCGGCGCGGGCCGGCCTCGCGCGACTTGATGTTGAGCCGCGCCTGATCGCCCTCGATGCGCACCCGCACCGAGGCCTGCATGGCGCCGGATTCCACCATCGCCAGGTCGTTGAGGTAGCCCTGCGCCATCGGCACCACCGCGTGCGCGGCGGCGCGCCAGCCGTCGCCGCGCGGCAGGAACTTGCGTTCGATCTCGATGCCCATCCGATGGAAGCCTCGTGTCTGGGGGAGCCAGGCGCGTCGCGACGCGTTGCCGCGGCCTTGCGCCCCACGCTAGCCGCGGCGCGGCGGATCGAACACGGCGATCGACTCGACGTGCGCGGTATGCGGGAACATGTCCATCACCCCGGCCTCGCGCAGGGTCCAGCCGGCTTCGTTGACCAGCCAGCCGGCGTCGCGCGCGAGCGAGCCCGGGTGGCAGCTGACGTAGACGATGCGCTTCAGGCCCTTCAGCGGCAGCTGCCTGAGCACCTCGATCGCGCCCGAGCGCGCCGGGTCCAGCAGCAGCTTGTCGTACGCGCTCCCGGAACCCGGGGCCTTCAACCACGGCTGCCCGGCCAGGTCCTGCGCCAGGTCCGCGGCGAAGAACTGCACGTGGCCCATGCCGTTGCGCTCGGCGTTGCCGCGCGCGCGCGCCACCAGCCCGGCATCGCCCTCCACCCCGATCACCGCGCCGTCGCCGGAGGCACGCGCCAGCGGCAGGGTGAAATTGCCCAGGCCGCAGAAGAGGTCCAGCACGCGTTCGCCCGGCCGTACGTCCAGCAGCGCCAGCGCGCGGGCGATCATCGCCTCGTTGAGCCGCGCGTTGACCTGGATGAAGTCCAGCGGGCGGAACTGCAGCTCGACGTCCCACTGCGGCAGGCGGAACGACAGCGCCACGTCGTCCACCAGCGGATGCACCGAGTCCAGCCCGCCCGGCTGCAGGAAGATCGCGAAGCCGTGCGCCTCGCCGAATGCGGCCAGCTTGGCCTTGTCGGCGTCCGAAAGCGGCTGCAGGTGGCGGACCACCAGCGCGGTGGCGGCATCGCCGGCGATGAACTCGATCTGCGGGATGTCGCGGCGCGCGTCCAGCCCGTCCACCAGCGCGCCCAGCGCGGCGACCTGCGTGCCCAGTTGCGGCACCACCACGTGGCATTCGGCGATGTCCGCGACGAAGCGCGGGTCCTGCTCGCGGAAGCCGACCAGGGTCTTGTCCTTCTTCTCCACCCGCCGCACCGAGAAGCGGCCCTTGCGCCGGTAGCCCCAGGCCTCGCCGCGCAGCGGCGGCAGCACGGACGCCGGCGCCACGTGGCCGATCCGCTGCAGGTTGTCCAGCAGCACCTGCTGCTTGTAGGCGATCTGGCGGTCCTCGGCCAGGTGCTGCAGCACGCAGCCGCCGCACACGCCGAAGTGCGGGCAGCGCGGCGCCACCCGGTCCGCCGAGGCCTCCAGCACCTCCAGGGTGCGGGCCTCGTCGAAATGGCGCGAGCGCGCGGTCTGCTGCACGCGCACGGTCTCGCCCGGCAGCGCGCCGGCCACGAACACGGTCTTGCCGGCGTGGGCGTGGCCCTCCGGCCAGCGCGCCACGCCGCGGCCGTCGTGGCTCAGGTCGGCGATGGAAACGGTCTTGGGGGACTGGTCGAGGCGGGCCACGGCGAGGGGATCGGCGGATGGCCGCACATTGTCGCAGAACCCGGAACGCCGACGGCCCGCCGGGTGGCGGGCCGTCGGGGCTGCGCGGGGCGCGGTTGCCCTACTTCTGCTTCCAGCCGCCGCCGCTCTGGTACCACCAGCCCGGGCGCGCGCTGTCGATCCACTGGCGCGCGAACACCTGGCGGATCTGCGCTTCCCATTCCGGATGCCCGTTGGCCACCGCCACCTCGCGGTACACCGCCTTGCGGTCGCGGTTGTCGTCGGCCACGGCCGCGTTCATCGCCACCCGGTCCTTGAGCTCCAGCTTGCCGGCGTCGCGCACCGTGACCAGCCCGTCGCTGGTGAAGCCCAGCGCACCGCTGTCGAAGCCCCTGCGCAGGGTCGCGTTGAAGCGCGCCTCCATCCGCGCCTGGATGGCCTGGATGGCGGGGGTCTTGATGGTGATGTCGGGCGCGGACTGGGCGCGGGCGCTGCCGATGCCCACCAGCACCAGCGGGTCGAAGCCCGACAGGTCGGAGCGCAGCCGCTGGCCCAGCGCGGCCATGCCGCCGCCCGACGGCGCCGTGCCGTCCTTCAGCTCCACCTTGTCGGCCTCGTCGATCACCTTCTCGACGAACTCGCGCGCCGCTTCCTTGGCCTCGGCCGCGGGGAAGTACACGTTGATGGTCACGCAGGCGGTGAGCAGCAACGCCCCCGCGACCGGTACCCCGAACCACTGCTTCATCGTCGCTCTCCTCGGCTCGCGCCTCAATCGACCACCGGCTTCACCTCGCCCTTGCCGACCGCCGCCAGGCGTTCGACCAGGGTGGGCCAGTCCACCTGGCGGTTGAAGCCCACCACCGTCAGGCGCGGCAGGCCGGCACCTTCGACGATAGTAAAGGCGTTGCCGCCTGAATACAGGCCGGACATGCTGCAGACCTCGTTCGCCAGCCGGCAGCCGATCCCGATCCGGCGGTAGCCGAAGTCGTCGAACAGCCCGATCAGCCGGCCCTGCAGGCTGGACACGAACGAGGCGTCGCCGACGCTGCTGATGTTCTGCACCGCGGTCTGGCTGATGCGCTGGCGCACGCCCGGCGCCGGATCGGTGACCAGGCGGGCGTCGAACGCCACCGGGGTCCAGTCGACCAGCCGCAGGCCCAGGATGCGGCCGTCCAGCCGGCCGGTGATGCTGCCGAAGCCCAGCACCTCGGTCAGCCGTAGCAGGTCGAGGTCGTCGAAGGCGATGTCCGCGCTGAGGCTGGGCGCGGTGCCGAACGGGCGCTCCAGCGCCAGCGAGGAGACTTCGACCCGGCCGTCGAACAGCCGCATCGCCAGGCCGCCGTCGAAGCCCACCCGCTCGTTGGCGTAGCGCGCCTGCGGGATGCTGCCGCTCAGCCGGCCCTGGAACGCGGGCAGGCCCAAGGCCTTGGACACCCGGCCGACGTCGATGCCGTCCAGCGCCAGGCCGAAGCGGATGTCCGCGCCGGCACCCCCCGACGGCGGGCGGATGCGCAGGTCGCGGAAGGCCATGCGCCCGCCCATCAGCGGCACCGCGACCTCGCCCGGCGCCCGCAGCTCGCCGTCGGCGCTGGACAGCGGCAGCCGCGCGGGCCCGAATTCCAGCCCGTACAGCTTGCCGCCGGCCCAGCGCAGTTCGCTGGCCACCGGCGCGCCGGCGGAGTAACGCACGTCGCCGCGGAGGCCGTCGAACACGAAGCGCTCGGCCGGATCGCCGAGGTCCACGCCGTGCAGCTGCGCCTCGGCGGACTGCAGCACGCCGTCTGCCACCCGCACGCGCGCATCCATCGCCCCGCGCAGTTCCACCTCGCCCAGCCCGAACAGCCCCAGCCAGCCGGACAGGTAGCGCTGGCGCAGCGGCGCCATGTCCCCGCTGTGCAAGGCCAGGTCCAGCGCGCGCAGGCTGGCGTCGGTGTCGAAGCGGGCGCTGCCGTCGGCGCGCAGGGCGGTGCCGTCCCGCCAGGCGATGCGCGGCAGCTCCCAGCCTTCGCCGTCGCGCTGGCGGGCGTCGATGGCCAGGCCCACCGGCGTCTCCGGCAGCGCGACGTAGGCATTGCCGGCCAGGAATTCGCCGCCGCGCAGGCTGCCGTCGAGCGCCAGCCGCGACAGCGCCGGCGTGGTGCGGTAGTCGACCGTGAAGCGCCCGCCCAGCCCCTGCGCGGCGATGGTGGCGTCGGCGGTTTCCAGCCCCACGCCGCGCAGGGTGAGCGGGCCGGCGATCCGCAGCGGGCCCCGTGCCGGCGATTCGATCGCCAGACGCGCGTCCATTTCCCCGGCGGTGAAGCGGGCCGACGGCCAGGCCTTGCCCAGCAGCGCCTGCGCCCACGCCACCGGCACCTGGCGCAGGTCGAAGGTGGTCAGGTCGGGCGTGGCGGTGGCGCGCTCCAGCGCCAGCCCCACGCGGCCGCGGGCCAGGCGGGCGCGGGTACCGGCCTCGTCGAACCCGACCGCCAGCCGCAGCGGCGCGCCGCGGCCCGCGCGCAGCTCGCCCTCGCAGCGCCAGCCCTGCCCCGGCGCGCGCCGCAGCGGGCAGCGCCAGTGCAGGTCGCGGTAGGCGTAGCCCAGGTCCGGCGCCTGCACCCGCGCGGCCCAGACCTGCAG
>CAMLJA010000102.1 GCA_946480065.1 uncultured Thermomonas sp.
CCCGCATCCTCGGCATCTCCGGCAGCCTGCGCGCCGGCTCCTACAACACCGCCCTGCTGCGCGCCGCGCGCGAGGTGGCCGACCACGGCGTCGAGCTGGAGGTCGCCACGCTGCACGGCATCCCGCTGTACGACGGCGACGTGGAAGCCGAGTCAGGCATCCCCGACGCGGTCGAGGCGCTCAGGCAGCGGATCGTCGCCAGCGACGGCGTGCTGCTGGTCACGCCGGAGTACAACCACGGCGTGCCGGGGGTGTTCAAGAACGCCATCGACTGGCTGTCGCGCCCGCCGGCCGACATCGCGCGGGTGTTCGGCGACCGTCCGTTCGCGCTGGCGGGCGCCTCGCCCGGCGGCTTCGGCACCATCCTCTCGCAGGCGCACTGGCTGCCGGTGCTGAAGACCCTGGGCGTGCGGCTGTGGGCCGGGCAGAAGCTGATGGTGTCGCGCGCCGGCAGCGCCTTCGACGCCGACGGCCGGTTGGTGGACGACAAGGTCCGCGGGCAGCTGGCCGGCTTCGTGCGCGGGTTCGCCGCGTTCGCCGGCAAGGCCGGCTGAACTCAGCGCAGGTCGAACGCGTCGCCGTCGCGCAGCGCCGGGAAGCGCGCGCGGTGCTCGAGCAGCGGCGCGGCCTGCAGCAGCATGGTCGAGACCACTGGTTCGTCGGCCGCCTCGGTCAGCGGATGGCCGAGGAAGTCGATCGCCGCGCTGTCGCCGTCGTAGCGCAGGCCGTTGCCGTCCGTGCCCACCCGGTTCACGCCGACCACGTAGCACAGGTTCTCGATCGCGCGCGCGCGCAGCAGGGTCTTCCAGGCGTAGGCGCGGGCGGCCGGCCAGTTCGCCACGTACAGCGCCAGGTCGTAGTCCGGCTGGCCGCCGCGCGCCCGGTCCGGGCGGTTGCGCGAGAACACCGGGAAGCGCAGGTCGTAGCAGACCTGCAGCAGGATCCGCCAGCCCTTCCACGCCACCACCGTGCGCTCGCGCCCGGCGGCGTAGCGTTCGTGCTCGTTGGCGTACGAGAACAGGTGGCGCTTGTCGTAGTGCGCCAGGCCGCCGTCGGGGGTGGCGAACAGCATGCGGTTGAACACCCCGTCCGCGGTGCGCAGCTGCACGCTGCCGGCCACCGCCGCGTCCAGCGCCGCGGCCTGCCCGCGCAGCCACGCCACGGTGGGGCCGTCCATGGTCTCGGCGCTGCCGATGGCGTCGTTCGAGAACCCGCTGGTGAAGGTTTCCGGCAGCACCACCAGGTCGGTGGTGCCGTGCAGCGGCGCGATCAGCCCGCCGTAGTAGTCGCGGTTGCCTGCCGGGTCGTGCCAGCGGGTCTCGCCCTGCACCAGTGAAACTCGGAGGTTCTGCATGACGGCGTCTCCTGTCGTCGTCGCGCCCGCGCCGGCGGGCAAGGCATCAGAGGGCGCGCAGGCGGGCGATCGCCGCGTCCAGGGTGGCCTCGTCCTTGGCGAAGCACAGCCGCGCCAGCCGCTGGCCCGCGGGCGGCGTCTCGTAGAACGGCGACAGCGGGATCGCGGTCACGCCGTGCTCCACCGTCAGCCAGCGGCAGAACGCCACGTCGTCCAGGTCGCTGACGGCCGAATAGTCCACCAGCTGGAAATAACCGCCCGGCACCGGCAGCGGCTGCAGCTTCGTGCCCAGCAGCTGCTGGCGGAAGCGGTCGCGCTTGGCCTGGTAGAACGCGCCCAGCCCCTCGTAGTGGCCGGGGTCCTGCTCGATCATCTCGGCGAAGGCGTGCTGGGCCGGGGCGAACGTGCAGAAGGTGTTGTACTGGTGGACCTTGCGGAACTCGGCCGTCAGCGCCGGCGGCGCGATGCAGTAGCCCACCTTCCAGCCGGTGCAGTGGTAGGTCTTGCCGAAGCTGGAGACCACGAAGGCGCGCTCGCGCAGCTGCGGGTAGCGCAGCGCCGATTCGTGTCGGGCGCCGTCGAACACGATGTGCTCGTACACCTCGTCGCTGAGCAGCCAGATGCCGGTGCCGTCCAGGATCGCCGCCAGCTCGCGCATGTCGGCTTCCGACAGCATCGCCCCGGACGGGTTGTGCGGGCTGTTGACCATCAGCATCCGCGTGCGCGGGGTGATGGCGGCGCGCACCGCGGCCCAGTCGGGGGCGAAGCTGGCCGGATCCAGCGGCACGTGCACGGCGGTGGCGCCGGCCAGCTCGATCGCCGGCTCGTAGCAGTCGTAGCAGGGGTCGAGGACGATCACCTCCTCGCCCGCGCGCACCACCGCGTGGACGGCGTCGAAGATCGCTTCCGAGGCGCCGCTGGTGACGGTGACCTCGGCGTCCGGGTCCGGCGTCCAGCCGTAGCAGCGCGTGGTCTTGCCGGCGATCGCGCGACGCAGCGCCGGGATGCCGGTCATCATCGCGTACTGGTTGTGGCCGGCGCGCATCGCGCGATCCAGCGCGTCCACCAGCCGTTCCGGCACCGGGAAATCGGGGAAGCCCTGGCCCAGGTTGACCGCGCCGTGCTCGGCCGCCAGCTGCGACATCACGGAGAAGATGGTGGTGCCGACCTTCGGCAGTTTGGTGTCGGGGAGCATCGTGGGGACCGCGGTGGAGACGCCCCGGAGTGTACGGAATCCGCCGCATGCGGCGCGTGGGCGGCGGCCGCGGACGGTAGAATCGCGCCGGCATGCCCGACGCCCGCGCCCATCCCGACCCGCTGCTCGCCGTCCACGGGCTGGCGTTCTCGCGCAGCGACGCGCCGGTGTTCGGGCCGCTGGACTTCGCGGTGGACGAAGGCGAGGCGCTGCTGGTGCAGGGCGGCAACGGCGCCGGCAAGACCACCCTGCTGCGGGTGCTGGCCGGGCTGCTGCGCGCCGACGCCGGGCGGGTGGCGATCGACGGCCACCCGGCGCGCGCGGACCTGCGCGCGCGGTTCTTCGCCTACCTGGGGCACCTGCCCGGGCTGAAGGCGGACCTGTCGGCGCTGCGCAACCTGGAGTTCCTGTGCGGGCTGCACGGGCGGCGGCCGAAGCAGTCGCCGGAGGCGGCGATGGGCATCGTCGGCCTGGCCGGGTTCGAGGACGCGCCGCTGCGCACGCTCTCGGCCGGGCAGAAGAAGCGCCTGGGGCTGGCCCGGCTGTGGCTGTCGCCGGCGCCGCTGTGGCTGCTGGACGAGCCTTACGCCAACCTGGACCTGGACGGCATCACCCTGGTCAACCGCATGGTGCAGGCGCACCTGCGCGGCGGCGGCGCGGCGCTGATCACCACCCACGGCGCCTACGCGGCGCCGCCGGTGCGCACCCGGCTGCTGGAACTGCGCGGGCCGGCGGCATGATGTGGCAGGCCGCCCGCGCGCTGGCCGCGCGCGACCTCCAGTTGCTGTGGGCGCGCCGCGGCGACGCCCTGCAGCCGGCGCTGTTCGCGCTGCTCACGGTGGTGCTGTTCGCGCTGGCGCTGGGCGGCGACGCCCGGGCGCTGGCGCCGGTGTCCGCCGCGGTGCTGTGGCTGGCGGTGCTGCTGGCCGGGCTGCTGGCGCTGGACGGGCTGTTCCGCGGCGACGCCGAGGACGGCTCGCTGGAGCAGTGGATGCTGGCGCCGGTGCCGCTGTGGTGGCTGGTGCTGGTGCGCACGCTGATGCACTGGGCCACCACCGCGCTGCCGGTGATCGTGGCGGTGCCCGTGCTGGGCGAACTGCTGCACCTGCCGCGCGCGCAGCTGCCGGTGCTGCTGGCCAGCCTGCTGCTGGGCACCCCGGTACTCAGCCTGCTGGGCGCGGTGGTGGCGGCGCTGACCGTGGGCATGCGCCGCGCCGGGATCCTGGTCGCCCTGCTGGCGCTGCCGCTGTACGTGCCGGTGCTGGTGTTCGGCGCCGGCGCGGTGGCCGCGCACGCGCAAGGCCTGGACGCCGGCGGCGCGCTGCTGCTGCTGGGCGCCGGGCTGGTGGCCGCGCTGGCGCTGGCGCCGGCGGTGGCCGCCGCCGCCCTGCGCATCGCCCACGCTTGAGCTGGATCAAGCGCGCTTAACATCCGCGGCGTGACAATCGCGCCACTGGCCATGCGGCCAGCCCCGCCCCGCACTGGAGAGTCCCATGACGACACGCAAGTTCCTCCTCGCCGGCGCCATCGCGCTGGCGCTGTCCGCCTGCGGCAAGTCCGAGCCGCCGGCTGACACCACTCCCCCGGTTGCCGACACCACGCCCGCCACCGAGGCGCCCGCCGCCGAGCCCGCGCCCGCCGAGGCCATGCCGGCCGCGCCGGCCGCCACCACCGGCAGCAAGCCGGCCGTGGTCGCGGACTGCGCCACCACGCTGGAGGCCAACGACGCCATGCAGTACAACGCGGACTCGATCACCATCCCCGCCAGCTGCACCCAGTTCACCATCAACCTCAAGCACGTGGGCACCATGCCGGTGGCGGCGATGGGCCACAACGTGGTGGTGGCGAAGGAAGCCGACATGGCCGGGATCGCGGCCGACGGCATGGCCGCGCAGCCCGACCACGTCAAGGACGGCGACGCCCGCGTCATCGCCCACACCAAGATGATCGGCGGCGGCGAGTCCACCTCGGTCAGCTTCGACGTGGCCAAGGTCAAGGACGGCGGCCCGTACAAGTTCTTCTGCAGCTTCCCCGGCCACCTGGCCCTGATGCAGGGCAGCCTGCAGGTGCAGTAACCGCGCCCCGGCGCCGCGGGCGGCCACGCGCCGCCCGCGTCCGCCAAGGCGCGCCGGGCGCGCGGCTGGTATCCTTCACGCGTCGCCCGCGGCCGCTTGCGCGCCGCCCCGCAGCAGGCCCCGATGTCGCCCCTGATCCGCTGGTTCCACCAACTCGGTTCGCCACCGACCTTCGACCGCTTCGCCGCCCGCTGGGCGCCCCCGGCCTATCTGCTCGGGCTGCTGGCGATGGCGGTGGGCGCGTACGGCGCGCTGTTCCAGGTGCCGGCCGACTACCAGCAGGGCGACAGCTTCCGCATCCTCTACATCCACGTCCCGGCGGCGTGGATGAGCATGGCCATCTTCGCGCTGATGGCGCTGTACGCCGCGATCGCGCTGGTCTGGCGGATCAAGCTGTGCGAGATCCTGGCGATGGCCTGCGCGCCCACGGGCGCCGCCTTCACCGCGGTCACCCTGGCCACCGGCTCGATCTGGGGCAAGCCGATGTGGGGCACCTGGTGGGACTGGGACCCGCGCCTGACCACCGAGCTGATCCTGCTGTTCCTCTACCTGGGCGTGATGGGCCTGTACGCGGCCATCGACGACCGCCGCAACGCCGCGCGCGCCGCCGGGCTGCTGGCGATCGTCGGCGTGGCGCTGCTGCCGGTGATCCGCTGGTCGGTGGTGTGGTGGAACTCGCTGCACCAGGGCCAGACCATCCGCCTGTTCGGCCAGTCCAGCATGGACGCCAGCATGCTGCCGCCGCTGGTGTGGATGATCGTGGGCACCAAGCTGTGGTTCCTCGGTTCGCTGCTGGCGCGGGCGCGCGCCGACAACCTGCGCCGCGAGGCCGGCAAGGACTGGGTGCTGCGCCAGGTCGCCGCCCCGGTGGGAGCGCCGCGATGAGCTACCGCGAGTACGTGATCGCCGCCTACGCGGTGTTCGCCGCCATGCTGCTGTGGGACTTCGTGGTCCCGCGCCTGCAGCTGCGCGCGGCCCTGCGCGCCGCCCGCCGGCGCACCCGCCGCGCCGCCGCGCCGGCCCCCACGGAGTTGCAGCGATGAATCCCACCCGCAAGCGGCGCCTGTGGCTGGTGCTGGCGCTGGTCGCCGCCGCCGCCATCGCCACCGCCCTGGTCGCGCTGGCGCTGCAGCGCAACGTGGCCTACCTGTACACGCCCAGCGAGGTGCTGCGCGGCGAGGCCGGCGGCCACGCCCGCTTCCGCCTGGGCGGCATGGTCGCGGCCGGCTCGTTCCAGCGCGCGCCCGGTTCGATGGAAGCGCATTTCGCGGTGGACGACGGCGACGCCACCCTGCCGGTGGTCTACACCGGGATCCTGCCGGACCTGTTCCGCGAGAAGCAGGCGGTGGTCGCCACCGGCCGCATGCGCGGCGGCGTGTTCGTGGCCGAGCAGGTGCTGGCCAAGCACGACGAGACCTACATGCCCAAGGAAGTGGCCGACAAGATGGGCGCCGCGCACGTGAAGCACGGCGTGCCGGACCCGCAGACGCCGGTGCAATAGGCGTGCCCGCCCTGCCCGAACTCGGCCAGGTGGCGCTGCTCCTGGCGCTGGTGGTCGCCGCGCTGCAGGCGGTGCTGCCGCTGCTGGGCGCGCAGCGCGGGATCGCCCCGCTGATGGCGCTGGCGCGGCCGGCGGCGTTCCTGCAGCTGGCGCTGGTGGGGCTGGCGTTCGCGATCCTGTCGCGCGCGTTCGCCGTCGGCGACTTCTCGCTGCGCTACGTGGCCGAGAACAGCAATTCGCTGCTGCCGCTGATGTACCGCTACACCGCGGTCTGGGGCGCGCACGAGGGCTCGCTGCTGCTGTGGGCGCTGGTGCTGGCGCTGTGGACCGCGGCGGTGGCGCTGTTCTCGCGCGCGCTGCCCGCGGTGGTGGTGGCGCGGGTGCTGGGCGTGATGGGGATCGTGGCGACCGGCTTCCTGGCCTTCCTGGTGTTCACCAGCAACCCGTTCGCGCGGCTGCTGCCGGCCGCCGCCGAGGGCCGCGACCTCAACCCGCTCCTGCAGGACCCGGGCCTGATCGTGCATCCGCCGATGCTGTATGCCGGCTACGTGGGCTTCGCGGTGCCGTTCGCGTTCGCCATCGCCGCGCTGCTGGAGGGCCGGATCGACGCCCAGTGGCTGCGCTGGACGCGGCCGTGGACGAACGTGGCCTGGGGCCTGCTCACCTTGGGCATCGCGCTGGGCAGCTGGTGGGCGTACTACGAGCTGGGCTGGGGCGGCTGGTGGTTCTGGGATCCGGTGGAGAACGCCAGCTTCATGCCGTGGCTGGCCGGCGCGGCGCTGCTGCATTCGCAGGCGGTGACCGAGAAGCGCGGCAGCTTCGGCGGCTGGA
>CAMLJA010000103.1 GCA_946480065.1 uncultured Thermomonas sp.
TTGATGAGCAGAAGGGCGTGATGCAATGTCGTGAGCTTCGGCGCGATGGCGATGCCGTTCGATCCATCCTCAATCGCGTCGCGAAGCTGCGCGATCGGGGTCGACGGCGTCTTTTCGTAGAACCCGCGCAGCTGCTCGAGGCTGATCGATTCGATGTCGCCGCCGATGCTGCCTTCGGTGAAGGACAGCGCCATCCACGGCTCGAAGCGGGTGATGACCTGCGGATTCACGTCGGGATGGGTGGCGAGGTAGTAATTCAGGCCTTCGGCCCAGGCGTCCATCAGCGTGCGCAGCCAGGCCGGGCTCTGGCCGTAGAGTTCCTGCAATTCGGCCGGATCGATGAACAGCCGCTGGCGCAGGTCGAGCCAGATCGCCGCCTCGCCCCTGGCCTCGGCCATGCGCCCGAGCGAGAGCAGGTAGTTGGTCTCGACCCGGTTGAAGTCGTCCTCGGCCTGCGCGTAGGCCATGCCGAACACGGCGTCGGCGTCGGTCCTGCCGTGCACGTGGGCGATGCCCCAGTCGTCGCGGGTGATCGTGACCGCCTGCGCCTCGCGCCGCCAGCGCGCGCTGTCCGCGGCGTCCGTGGCCTCCGTGGCGTGGGTCGGGGCGACCAGTCCCAGCAGGAGCAGTGCGGTCAGCGGCAGGGCGTTGTGCATCGGGCGGGCCTCGGCGTGCAAGGGGAGTCGCGCCGCGCGGATCAGCGGCCAGGCGCGGCACGCCCCCCGGTACCCGCGCCGCGCTGCCGTCCAGCATAGCGGGTTGCGGCGGCCGCTTTCGCTGGGCGTTCGGCGCATCGCCCGGGCCGCGTGCTACCGTTTCGCGGCCTTGGGGAGCGTGCCGCCGATGGATTCGTTGACTGCCGCGCTCGCACTGGCGATCTCCCAGGTCAGCATCGCGCTGGTCATGACCGGCGCGCACCTCGCGGCCCCGCAGGAGCGCAGCACGCGCTACTGGGCGCTGGCCGCGGGGCTGATCGTGGCGGGCATGCTGAGCCTGGTGGTGGCCACCCCGGCGCGGCCGCTGCTGTACCTGGTCGGCAACGGCTGCCTGGTGTTCGGCGCCGTCGCCCAGCTCTGGGGCCTGCAGGTGTTCTACAGGCAGCCGCCGGGCCGGCTGGGGTGGGCCATCGGCGCCGGCCATTGCCTGCTGTTCGCGTGGCTGATGGCGACCAGCACGGCCCCGCTCCAGCGCGTCGTCATGCTGTCCGCCACCCTGCTGCTGGTGCTGGCGCTGAGCTGCCGGGTGTTGCTGGCGGGGATGCAGCCGCGCCGCAGTTACGGCAGCGTCCTGACCCTGGGCGGGATCGGGCTGCTGATGCTCAACAACATCGCGCGGATCGGGGCCGCGATCCGGCACGACCTGCAGTTCCTGCCGCTGAGCCAGTCGGCCGCCGGCATCGCGGTCCTGTACCTGGTGCCGCTGGGCGGGATCTTCCTCTACGCGACGGGCTTGCTGCTGCTGTATTTCGAACGCCTGGTCGAGGAGAAGCACCAGCTGGCCACCCACGACGAGCTGACCGGCCTGCTGAACCGGCGCGCGGTCGCCGCCGCCGGCCAGCGGGAAGTGGCGCTGGCGCTGCGCAACCGGCAGCCGCTGACGGTCGCCTTCGCCGACATCGATTTCTTCAAGCGCATCAACGACGAACTCGGGCACGAAGCGGGCGACCAGGCGCTGGCGGACCTGGCCCGGCTGCTGCGGCAAACCTGCCGCTCGGTCGACCTGGTGGGCCGCTACGGGGGCGAGGAGTTCTGCCTCGTCTTTCCCGGCCTGGGCGCGGACGCGGCCACCTGCGTCGGCGATCGCCTGCTGGCGGCCGTGCGCGCCTACCGTTTCCGCGAGCGCACGCCGCTCACGGTGAGCATCGGTTTCGCGTTGCTGCCCGATGCCGCGGGCGAGGGGGACTGGGCCGAACTGTTGCACCGCGCCGACACCGCGCTGTACCAGGCCAAGCAGGCCGGGCGCGACCGCTTCTGCGTGGCGGCCGCCGCGCCGGCGCGGACCGAACCGGGGGACGCGGCGCGGGCCTGCCCCTGAGCGATCCCGCGTGCGCCGGTCGGGCGGGCGGGGGGCGGCCGGACGCGCGCTGTTTGCCCCGATGGGCAAACACGGCTAGCGTGCGTGGCTTGTCGAGCCGGGGAACTGCCATGCGTGTGAATCGTTCCGTTGCCGGCCTGCTGCCGGTGCTGGCCGCCCTGGCCGTCTTCGCCGCAGGGGCGCAGGAGGCGAAATATCCGGCCTATCCCAGCGAGACCCCCGCGGCATTCGTGCCGACCACCGACGGCCACGACTACGCCCGCCGCGTCGTCGAGATCGCGATGCGCGACGGGGTCAGGCTGCACACCGTGATCCTGGTGCCCAACGGTGCGCGCCACGCCGGCATCCTGCTGACCCGCACGCCCTACGGTGCCGATGCGCTCAGCGCGAACCGCCAGAGCGGCCACCTGGCCACGGCGCTGCAGGGCTATGACAACGCCACCGACGTGATCGTGGAGGACGGGTACATCCGGGTGATCCAGGACGTGCGCGGCAAGTACGGCTCCGAGGGCGATTACGTGATGAACCGGCCGCTGAGCGGCCCGCAGAACCCGACGCCGGTGGACGACGCCACCGACTGCTACGACACCATCGACTGGCTGGTGAAGCACGTCCCCGAGTCGAACGGGCGGGTCGGCATCCTCGGGATTTCCTACGACGGCTTCGAGCCGTTGATGGCGCTGGTGAATCCGCATCCGGCGCTGAAGGTCTCGGTGCCGATGAACCCGATGGTGGACGGCTGGATGGGCGACGACTGGTTCCACAACGGCGCCTTCCGCCAGCAGAACATGTCGTACATCTACGAGCAGACCGCCAGCCGCGACAACGGCATCAAGTGGTGGAGCAACTTCCACGACGAGTACGACCTGTTCATGCACTACGGGTCCGCCGGCGCGATGGGCAAGGCGTACGGCATGGAGCAGCTGGGCTTCTGGAACAAGCTGCTGGCGCACCCGGACTACGACGCCTTCTGGCGCGACCAGGCGGTCGACCGGGTGCTGGCCGCGCAGCCGCTGAAGGTGCCGGTGATGCTGGTCCACAGCCTGTGGGACCAGGAGGACATCTACGGCGCGCTGGCGGTGTATCGCGCGATCAAGCCCAAGGACGCCGGCGGCGACATGGTCAAGCTGGTGATGGGGCCGTGGCACCACGGGCAGGAGATCGAGGAGGGCAGCGCGCTGGGCGCACTGCGCTTCGGCAGCGACACCGCGCGCTACTTCCGCCAGCACGTGCTGCGGCCTTACCTGGCGCAGTACCTCAAGGACGGCGCGCCGAAGGCGGACATCGCGCCGGTCACCGCGTTCCAGACCGGCACCAACCAATGGCAGCGCCTGCAGCGTTGGCCGCTGGCCTGCGCGACCGGCTGTCCGGCCGCCAGCCGCGCGCTGTACCTGCAGGCGGACAACCGCCTTGGCTTCGCCCCGCCGGGCGGCGGCAGCGCGTACGTCGAATACGTGTCCGACCCGGCCCGCCCGGTGCCGTTCCGCGCGCGCCCGATCCAGCCGATCGGCTACGACGGCCTGACCTGGTCGCAGTGGCTGGTGGACGACCAGCGCGAGGCGTCCGGGCGCACCGACGTGGCGACGTTCGTCAGCGAGCCGCTGGCCGCGCCGCTGGCGATCGCCGGGGCGCCCGAGGTGCACCTGGTGGCGTCGACCTCGGGCACCGACAGCGACTGGGTGGTCAAGCTGATCGACGTGTATCCCGACCAGGTGCCCGAGCAGCCGGAGATGGGCGGCTACCAGCTGGCGGTGTCGATGGACATCCTGCGCGGGCGCTACCGCGAGGGCTTCGAAACCGCCAGGCCGATTGCCGCCGGCGCGCCGCTGCCGTACCGCTTCGCGCTGCCCGCGGCCAACCACGTGTTCCTGCCCGGCCACCGGATCATGGTGCAGGTGCAGTCGAGCTGGTTCCCGCTGTACGACCGCAACCCGCAGACGTTCGTGCCCAACATCTTCCTGGCCAAGCCCGGCGACTACCGGCCCGCGACCCAGCGCATCTACCACGCGCCCGCGCAGGCCAGCTTCATCGGCCTGCCGGTGGTCGGCGGCTAGCCGGTGGTGGCGGGCCGCGGGACAACGGTGGACAACGACAGGGAACAGGCATGACCAGGCTGCGCATCGATTTCGTCTCCGACGTGGTCTGCCCGTGGTGCGCGGTGGGCCTGGCCTCGCTGGAGCAGGCGCTGCGCCGGCTCCAGGGCGAGGTGGACGCGGAGCTCCATTTCCAGCCGTTCGAGCTCGATCCCGCCATGCCGAAGGAAGGCATGGCGGTGGCCGACAACCTCAAGCGCAAGTACGGCCTGAGCGACGCCCAGCTGGCGGAGAACCAGGCGCGCATCCGCGACCGCGGCGCCGAGCTGGGCTTCACCTTCGACTTCAACGCCCGCAGCCGCACCTGGAACACCTTCGACGCGCACCGCCTGCTGCACTGGGCCGGGGTGGAGGCGCCGGAGCGCCAGCTGCCGCTGAAGCGCGCGCTGCTGGTGGCCAACTTCAGCGAGGGCCTGGACATCAGCGACCGCGGCGTGCTGGCCGGGGTGGCCGCCGGCGTCGGCCTCGACGTGGATCGCGCTCGCGCGGTGCTGGAGGGTGGCGAGTTCGCCGACGACGTGCGCGCCGCCGAGCAGTTCTTCCAGGGGCTGGGCATCGGCAGCGTCCCCGCGGTGATCGTGGAGCGCAAGCACCTGATCTCCGGCGGCCAGCCGCCGGAGGTGTTCGAGCGCGCGCTGCGCGAGATCGCCGCCGCCGCCGATTGACGCCCGTCGCGGCGGCGGGCGCCCGCGCCGGCGTCGATGTCGATTCCCGATGGCCTGGTGCGTCACCAGGGCATCCAAAGCGCAGGAAGCTCGCATGAAATACGTCGGCCTGGCCTACTTCACCCCCGAACGGTTCGCCGCGATGGCGCCCGAGGACGTGAAGGCGCTGGTGCGCCAGTGCCCGGCGCTGGACGCGAAGATGCGCGCCACCGGCAAGGTGCTGGTGTCCGCCTCGCTGGGCGACCTGGAGCACTGGCGCACGCTGCGCCCGCGCGACGGCGGGACCCACGTGAGCGATGGGCCCTACACCGAGGCGAAGGAGGTGGTGGGCGGCCTCTTCATCATCGAGGCGGACACCCCGGAGGAGGCGCTGCGGGTGGCGTCGATGCACCCGGCGGCCACGCTGGGCGAGGAAGGGGGCTGGGCCGTGGAACTGATCCCGCTGGACTTCTACCTGGCCGGACCCGGGGGCGGCCCGGTGGCCGCCTGAGCCGCCCGCGCCCGCCTCAGCCCGGCGGGCCCGCCTGCCGGGCGGCGGCGAGCCGCGCCAGCTCCAGTTCCTCGCGCTTCTCCTGCTGCTTGCGCAGCTCCTCGCGCCGGATCGCCTCGACTTCCTCGGGCGACGGCGCTTCCTGCAGCGAAAGCGACAGCCCGGCGGCGTTGTCCGGCTCGCCGCGCTGGCTCTTGAGCTTGATGTTCAGGCGCAGCTCGTTGGCCGAATCGGCGTTGCGGATGGCCTCGTCGTAGCCGATCAGCCCTTCGTTGTAGAGCTCGAACAGCGCCCAGTCGAAGGTGCGCATCCCCAGTTCGCGGGACTTGTTCATGACGCCCTTCAGCTCGTGGAACTCGCCCTTGAAGATCTTCTCGGCGACGGTGGGCGTGTTCAGCAGGATCTCGATCGCCGCCACCCGGCCCTGGCCGTCCTGGGTGCGCACCAGCCGCTGCGAGACGATCGCCCGCAGGTTCGCCGACAGGTCCATCAGCAGCTGGGTGCGGCGCTCCTCGGGGAAGAAGTTGATGATGCGCTCCATCGTCTGCGACGCGCTGTTGGCGTGCAGGGTGGACAGGCACAGGTGGCCGGTCTCGGCGAAGGCGATCGCATGCTCCATCGTCTCCGCGTCGCGGATCTCGCCCACCAGGATCACGTCGGGCGCCTGCCGCAGGGTGTTCTTCAGCGCGTGGTGCCAGGACAGCGTGTCCACGCCGACCTCGCGGTGGGTCACCAGCGAACGCTTGGACACGTGGGCGTACTCCACCGGGTCCTCGATGGTGATGATGTGGCCCGGCGAGGTGCGGTTGCGGTGGTCCACCATCGCCGCCAGCGTGGTGGACTTGCCCGAGCCGGTGCCGCCGACCAGCAGCACCAGGCCGCGCTTGTTCATCACCACTTCGCGCAGCACCTCGGGCAGGCGCAGCTTCGCGAAGTCCGGGATCTCCGCCGCGATCGTGCGCAGCACCATCCCCACGCTGCCCTGCTGCACGAACACGTTGACCCGGAACCGCGACACCCCGGGCACGTGGATGGCGAAATTGCTCTCCATCTCGCGCGCGAACTCCTCGCGCTGCTTGGCGTTCATCAGCGACCGCGCCAGCTGCGCGGTGGCCTCGCCGGTCAGCTTCTCGCCGGACAGCGGCGTCATCTGCCCCTGGCACTTCATGCTGGGCGGGAAGTCGTGGGCGATGAACAGGTCCGAGCCGCCGGCCTGCGCCATCTCCGCCAGCAGCCGGTGCATGAAGGCGCGCGCCTGGGTTTCGTCGAGGGCTTCCATGGCGTCCTTTGCGTGCGGGCGGCGGCTGCGCCCCGCGCATGGTTGAACAATCTCAGCGTCGCGGCAATGCCCGGGCGATGGCGAGGGCCGCGAACGTGCCGCCGGGTTGCGCCATTGCGAACCCGGTCACATCCTGCGGGCGGATGCCGGCGAAGCTCTGCGTCACTGCGCGCGCCAGGGTCACGGCCGGATTCGCGAACGACGTGCTGGCGGTGAACCAGTAGGCGGCGAAGATGT
>CAMLJA010000104.1 GCA_946480065.1 uncultured Thermomonas sp.
TGCCTGCTGCTGGCCGCCTGCGCCGGCAGCCCCGCCTTCGTGGAGGACGGCTGGGGCGTGCAGCGGCGCTTCGACGGGCAGGCGCCATCGCTGCTGAGCATCAGCGAGATCAACGCCGGCACCCCGCCGGCCGTGGGCGGGCTGGTGGCGGTGCCGGTGCGCAGCCGCCAGCGCGGGCGCTACCGGGTGGCGCTGGCGGCCGAACGCGGGATCGCCGCCGCGTGGACGCCGGGCGCGGCGCTGTTCGATCCCGAGCTCGATCGCGCGCTGGCGTGGCTGGCGCTGCTGGGCGCGGCCGAGCCGCGCGCGGTGGAGCTGCGGCTGACCCTGGTGTCCGACCGCGGCGCGCGCCGCTACCGCGCGGCGCATCCCGCCGGCGATACCCTGGTGATCGACCTGCTGGTGCCGGTGCCGGCGGCGCCGCGCAGCCGCGGTGGCGCGGTGGAGGCGGCGCTGGCCACCGGCCTGCACGAGGCCGCGCGCGAGCTGCGCGGCCCGGCCGGCGGCGACCGCGCCGACGACGAATACCGCTCCGCGCTGGTGGCGGCGTGCTTCCGCATCGACGGCCTGCAGCGCGGCGACCGCCTCGCGCTGGCCGCGCCGGATGCGGCCGGCGAACGCGACTTCACCCGCGCCCACAGCGCCAGCGCGGGGCTGCGGGTGCGCCGCGACTTGGCGGCGGCGCTGGGCCGCGAGGCGCTGGACGGCGGCGACCGCGCCGGGATCGCCACCCTGCGCGCGGACTGCGCGCGGCGGCTGTCGCTACGGCGACGCTGACCCCAGGGATGCGCGCACCGCGTGGGCCAGCAGCGCGCCGGTCACCGGCTTGCGCAGGAAGCGGTCGAAGCCCGCGGCGCGCGCCTGCGCCTCGCCCTGCGGGTCGGCGCGCGCGGTGAGCGCCAGCAGCGGGCGCTCGAAGCCCTGCGTCCGCAGCATGCGCGCCAGCGCCAGCCCGTCGATGCCCGGCAGGTCCAGGTCCAGCAGCGCGGCGTCGAAGCGGGTGGTGGCCACCGCGGCCAGCGCCGCCAGGCCGTGCGCCGCGTGCGTGACCAGGAAGCCGCGCCCGCGCAGCAGCCCGCCGATCGCCTCCGCCACGATCGGCTCGTCCTCGACCAGCAGCAGGTGCAAGGGACCAGCGTCCGCCGCTGCTTCCGCCGCGGTTGCCGCACGCTCGGGCAGCAGTCCGGAGGGAGATACAGGTGCGGATTCGGCTGCGGGCGCGGGAGCGAGAGCGGGTTCGGACCCGTGCGCTGGCTGCCCATCGGCGGCCGGGGCCAGCGGCAGCTCGACCACGAAGCGGGTGCCGCGCCCGGGCGCGCTGTCGATGGCGATGCGTCCGCCCATCGCCGCCGCCAGTTCCTGCGAGATGGCCAGGCCCAGGCCGCTGCCGCCGTAGCGCGCGGCGGTGCGGGCGCCGTCGGCCTGCTCGAAGCGCTGGAACAGCCGCGCCTGCTGTTCCGGATTCAGCCCCGGGCCGGTATCGGACACCGCCAGCCGCAGCCCGTGCGGCGCAAGGACGGATGCCTCCAGCGCCACCTCGCCGGCCTCGGTGAACTTGACCGCGTTGCCGACCAGGTTCAGCAGGATCTGCTGGATCCGGGTGCGGTCGCCGCGCAGCGCCGGCGGCAGGTCCGGCGCGGCCCGGCATACGAAGGCCAGGCCCTTGCGCGCCGCGACCGGCGCCATCAGCCCGGCCACCTCGTCCAGCAGCGGCCGCGGCGCGAAATCGTCCTCCGCCAGCTCCAGCCTGCCGGCCTCGATCCGGGCCAGGTCCAGGGCGTCGTTGACCAGCCGCAGCAGGTGTTCGCCGGCGCGGTGGATGGCGTCGACATGGCCACGCTGGCGGCTGTCGAGGGCGGTGCCCTGCAGCAGTTCGGCCATGCCCAGCACCCCGGTCATCGGGGTGCGCACCTCGTGGCCCAGGGTGGCCAGGAAGCGCGACTTCGCCTCCGAGGCCTGCTCGGCCAGCGCGCGCTTCTGCTCCGCCAGCTGCCAGGCGTGCCGGCGCCGCAGGCGGGCGCGGTAGGCGCGCGCGCCCGCCGCCAGCGCGGCCAGCGCCAGCAGCGCGTAGGCCGCCCACGCCGCCGGCGACCGCCACCATGGCGGCGGGACCCGGAACGCCAGCACCCGCTCGGCCGCCGGATTGCCGGCGGCGTCGCGGGCGCGGGTGCGCAGCACGTAGCGGCCCGGCGCCAGGCCGGTGAACACGCGGTCGCCGCTGCTCCCCAGCGCCACCCAGCCGGCGTCGAAGCCCTCCAGTCGCGACCAGTACGCGTTCGCGGCCGGATCGTCGTAAGCCAGCAGGCGCATGCCCACGCGGAACTCGCGGTCCGGCACCCGCAGCGCGTGCGCCGCCGCCGGCGGCAGGTCGCGCCAGGCACCCTGGCGGCGCACCGACACCCGGTCCAGCCGCAGCGCGGGGTGCACCGCCGGCGGGTCGGCGGCGGCGGTGTCCAGCAGGATCACGCCGCCGTCCGCGCTGCCGGCCGCCAGGATGCCGGCGGCATCCATGGCGATGGCGCGGTCCAGGTACTCCTGCCCATCCACGCCGGCCCCGCCGAACCGGACCAGCAGCCGGCGCCGCGGATCCCAGCGCAGCAGGCCGCGCGGCGTGGCCAGCCAGACCCGGTGCGCCGCGTCCACCCGCAGGCCGGTCGCGCCCACCGCCGGCAGGCCCTGGGCGCTGCCCACGCGCGCCACCCGCCGCCAGTGGCCGTCGCGCCGCTCGTGCCGCTCCAGGCCGGACTGCCGCTGCAGCCAGAGCGCGTCGGCGCCGTCGAACGCCAGCGCGTACACGCGCCCGCCCCGCATCGACGGCACCGTGCGGAAACGGCGCGCCGCGCGGTCCAGCACCCACACCCCGGCATCGCCGGCCACCCAGGGCACGTCGTCGGGCGACAGCTCCAGCGCCTCGATGTCGGCCGCGCCCAGGCCGCTCCCGGCGGCCGTAAGGTCCAGCAGCACCCGGCCGGTGGCGGGATCGCGCTGCTGCACGCCGGCGCCGGGCGCGGCCAGCCACAGCCGGCCGGCGCGATCCAGCCGCAGCTGGTGGACCTGGCCGCGCGGCGCGGGATCGCGCGGATCGTCGGCGCGCCACTCGTCGATCGCCCCGTCGGTGCCGAGCCGCAGCAGTCCCAGCGGATGGCCCACCCACAGCCGGCCGTCGCGGTCCTCCAGCAGCGCCTGCGGCTTCACCGTGGCCAGCCGCGCCACCGTGTCGGGATCGAACTGCTCCACCTCCCCGTCGGGGCGCAGCCGCTCGATCCGGCCGTTGTAGCCGGCCAGCCAGAACCCGCCGGCCGCGGCCGGCGCCAGCGCCGGGTACATCCCGCCCAGCAGGCCGTCCTCGGGGCCGGCGAAGCGTGCCGCCCGCCGCCAGTCGGCGCGCAGGTAGCCCAGCCCCAGGCCGGCGATCGGCACCCACAGGGCGCCGTCGGGCTGCAGCACCAGCGCGCCGATCGCGCGCGGCACCGCCGGCCCGCCGGTCCGCACCGGCACCGGCGGCGCGTCCCCCTGCTGGCGCCAGAGGCCGCGCTGGCTGCCGATCCAGCGCTCGCCGCGGCGGTCGGTGGCCAGCGCCACCAGCGCGTTCGGCCGCTCGAACATCGTCGACCACGCCGGCTGCCGCCAGCGCCCGCCGGCGCGCCGCCACACGCCCCGCGAACTGCCCACCCACAGGCCGTCCGGCTGCACGGTGAGCGAATAGACGATCGGCGCGGCATCCGCGTCGGGCAGCGCGACCGGCTCGAAGCGGTCGCCGGCGCGGCGCGCCAGCCCGCGGTCGGTGCCGACCCACAGGGTGCCGTCCGGGTTCGTCGCCAGCGCCAGGATGGTGTCCGACGGCAGCCCGTCGCGCGCGCTGCGGAAGGCGCGCACGCGGCCGTCGGCGCCGCGGCGGTACAGGCCGCCGTCGTAGGTGCCGAACCAGATCCCGTCCGCGGCCTCCGCCAGCGCCCAGACATCGTCGCTGGCCAGCGCCGGCTCGCTGGCGCGGCGCAGGTGGTCGAAGTGCAGCCGCGCGGGGTCGAGGATGCTGAGCCCGGCGCCCTCGACCGAGGCCCACAGCCGGTTGCCGGCATCCACCAGCAGCGCCTGCACGTTGTTGCCGGGCAGCCCGTCCGGATCGGCCGGGTCGTGGCGCCAGACCCGGACTTCGACCCCGTCGTAGCGCGCCAGGCCGTCCGCCGTGCCGATCCACACGTAGCCGTCGCGGTCGCGCGCCAGCGCCCGGATCCCGGTCGAGGGCAGGCCCTGCGCCGGGCCGGCGATGCGGAAGCGCGGGCGTTCCGGCACCCCGGCCAGCGCGCAGGCGCAGGCCAGCCAGAGTCCCAGCGCGATTCCCCATCGAAGCCGCATGCGTCCTCCCCACCCGCATGCTGGCAACGCAACGTTGCGCGCGCAAGCCGGCCGGCCGCGGCGCCGCGGCCTAGAATCGGGGGATGGCCCCGTCCCGCCGCCGCTGGTTGCCGCTGCTCGCGTTCGCCGCGGGCCTCGCAGCCAGGCCGCTGCCGGCCGCCGAACCGCCGCGCTACGCCTTCGACCCGGTGCACACGCGGGTGATGTTCGCGATCGACCACGCCGGCTTCTCCAAGGCCATCGGCACCGTGTCCGGCAGCACCGGCAGCCTGCGCTTCGACCCCGCCGACTGGACCACCGCCCGGCTCGACGTTCGGGTGCCGATGCAGCGCCTGGACATGGGCGACTCCGGCTGGGCGGCCGCGGTGTTCGCGCCGCGCTTCCTGGACGTGCGCCGCTATCCCGAGGCGCGCTTCGTGGCCGCCGACATCCGCCGCCAGGACGAGCGCCACGGCACCGCCTGCGGCACGTTGACCCTGCACGGCGTCACCCGCCCCCTGTGCATGGCGGTGGTGATGAACCGCATCGGCCGCTATCCGCTGCCGCCGTTCCGCCGCACCGTGGGGTTTTCCGCGCGGGCCTCGCTCAGGCGCAGCGAGTTCGGGATGACCCGCTGGCTGTCGCTGGTGGGCGACGAGGTGGAGCTGCGGATCGAGGCGGAGCTGTTCCGCAGCGACGCCGGGGCCGACGCGGACGACGCCCCGCCCGCGCCGCCCGCGCCCATCGACGACGACGCAACCGGGGAGCCCGCGCATGCCGAACCCTGACCCACGCGCGCGCTGGGGCGCGGTGGCGATCGCGCTGCACTGGCTGGTGGTCGCGCTGGTGCTGGCGATGGCCTGGCTGGGCCTGACCATGGGCGACCTGCCCAACGGTCCCGGCAAGATCGCCACCTACGCGCTGCACAAGTCGATCGGGCTGACCCTGCTGGCGGTGGTGGTGCTGCGCCTGCTGTGGCGCCTGCACGCCGGCGCGCCGCCGCCGATCGCCGGCACCCCGCCCTGGCAGGTGCGCGCGGCGGCGCTGGCGCACGGCCTGCTGTACGCGCTGCTGCTGGCGATGCCGCTCAGCGGCTGGCTGCTGAATTCGGCGGCCGGCTTCCCGCTGCAGTGGTTCGGCCTGTTCAACCTGCCCGCGCTGGCGCAACGCGACCCCGGCCTGCGCGCGCTGTCCGGCGAAGTCCACGAATGGCTGTTCTGGACCCTGGCCCTCCTGGCCGTCGCGCACGCCGCCGCGGCCCTCCACCACCACCTGTTCCTGCGCGACGCCACCCTCGCCCGCATGCTCCCGCGCGGCTGGCTGCGCGCGGACCCCGAGGACACCGACCATGCGTAACCCGCTTCCGCCCGCGCTGGCGCTGCTGTGCGCACTCGCCCTTGCCCCCTCTGCGCTGGCCGCGGACTACGTGCAGGCGCCCGGCTCGACCCTGGCCTTCGCCGGCCGCTACCAGGGCGAGGTCTTCACCGGCGCCTTCCCCGGCTTCGCCACCCGGTTCTCGTTCGACCCGGCGCGGCTGGCCGACGCGCGGCTGGAGGTGACCATCCCGCTGGCCACCGCCACTACCTCCAATCCCGACTACGACGGCGAGCTGCGCGGCCCCGCCTTCCTCGACAGCGCGCGCTTCCCCAGGGCGCGCTACGTGGCCACCCGCTTCCGCGCGCTGGGCGGCAACCGCTACGCCGCCGACGGCACGCTGTCGCTGCGCGGGGTGGACAAGCCGGTGACGCTGGAATTCGCCTGGACCCCGGGCGCGCGGCCGGTGCTGGCGGGGCGGGCCACGGTCGGGCGGCTGGCGTTCGGCGTCGGCGGCGGCGACTGGGCGGACACCGGGCTGATCCCCGACGCCATCGCCGTCAGCACGCGGGTGGTGTTCGCGCCGGCCAAAGCCGAATAGGAGCGCGCGGTCAGCCGGCGCGGGCCGCCACGAACGCCGCCAGCGCCGCGGGTTCGAACGGCCAGTCCAGCTCGGCGCCGCGGCCGTCGTCGCGCAGCACCGGCACCCGCATGCCGTAGCGCGCCTCCAGCGCGGCATCGCCGTCGATGAACACGCTGTCGAACGCGGGCGAGCGCGCCGCGGCCAGCGCCGCGAGCGCCAGGTCGCACAGGTGGCAGTGGTCGCGCTGGTACAGGATCAGGGCCATACGCCGGCGTCGTTCGCCCGGTGGGCAGGCGTCCTAGAATAGCGGGCCCAGCCCCTGGCAGCGCCGCATGGCCGTTTCCACCTTCGACCTCTACAAGATCGGCATCGGCCCCAGCTCCTCGCACACGGTCGGGCCGATGCGCGGCGCCGCGCGCTTCGTCGAGCACCACCTGGACGAGGCCGGCCGCCTGCAGGACGTCGCGCGCATCCGCGCCGAGGTGTTCGGGTCGCTGGCGCTGACCGGCCGCGGCCACGGCACCGACAAGGCGGTGCTGATGGGGC
>CAMLJA010000105.1 GCA_946480065.1 uncultured Thermomonas sp.
CGCAGCAGGTCCTTGGCCAGCAGGATGCCGAGGATCTCGTCCTTGTCCTCGCCGTGCACCGGGAAGCGCGAATGGCCGGACTCCACCACCTGCCGCATGAGGTCGAGGAACGGGGCATTGGCCGACAGCGCCACCATCTGCGCGCGCGACACCATCACGTCGCCGACCGTCAGGTCGGAGACCGAGATCGCGCCTTCCATCATGCGCAGGGTGTCCGGCCCGATCAGGCCGTCGGCCTCCACGTCCCGCAGCAGTTCCACCAGGTCCTCGCGGCTGGTCGGTTCGCCGGACAGCGCGGCGCTGATGCGGTCCAGCCAGGAGCGCCGCGGCTTGTCGAGGTGGCGTTCGGGGGTCTCGGCGCCGTCTTGGCGACTGTCGTCCTCTGACATCGGGGGTCCGTGGGCGGGGGCGGGCGTGGCGTCGACCACCCCGGAAGTCTAGCGAATGCGGGCGCGGGCGCGGTGAACCGCCGGCCTCAGCCGTCCCGGTACGGGTCCGGCAGGCCCATCCCGGCCAGGATCTCGCGTTCCAGCGCCTCCATGCACTCGGCTTCGCGCGGGTCGGCGTGGTCCCAGCCGAGCAGGTGCAGGGCGCCATGGACGGTCAGGTGGGCGTAATGGGCGTTCAGCGGCTTGCCCTGCTCCCGGGCCTCGCGGGCGATCACCGGCGCGCACAGCACCAGGTCGCCGAGCAGGGGGAGCCGCACGCCCTCGGGCAGCCCCTCCGGCAGTTCGGCCGGGAAGCTGAGCACGTTGGTGGCGTAGTCCTTGCCGCGGTAGTGGCGGTTCAGCGCGCGGCCCTCGCGCGTGCCGACGATGCGGATGGCGAGGTCGGCCTCGCGGATGCGCCCGGCCAGCGCCGCGGCCACCCACTTGCGGAAGCTGGCTGCCGCGGGCACGCCGGCGCGCGGCACCGCGTAGCCGACGGCGACATCGAGGCGGACCGGTCCCTGGGTCATGGGGCGGATCCTACGCCGGTCCGGTGGCGCCGTCCCGGGCGTCCCGTGCCTCGTAGGCGTTCACGATGCGCGCCACCAGCGGGTGCCGCACCACGTCGCGCGACTCGAAGAAGGTGAAGCTCACGCCCTCCACCCCGCGCAGCACCTCCACCGCGTCCTTCAGGCCGGATTTCTGGTGCTTGGGCAGGTCGATCTGGGTCATGTCGCCGGTGATCACCGCGGTGCTGCCGAAGCCAAGCCGGGTCAGGAACATCTTCATCTGCTCGATGCTGGTGTTCTGCGCCTCGTCCAGGATCACGAAGGCGTCGTTGAGGGTGCGCCCGCGCATGTAGGCCAGCGGCGCGATCTCGATGACGCTTTTCTCCAGCAGCCGGGCCACCTTCTCCACCCCCAGCATTTCGTAGAGCGCGTCGTACAGCGGCCGCAGGTAGGGGTCGACCTTCTGGGTCAGGTCGCCGGGCAGGAAGCCCAGCTTCTCGCCGGCCTCCACCGCCGGGCGGACCAGGATCACCCGCTGCACCCGCGCCTGGTTGAGGGCGTCCACGGCCATCGCCACCGCCAGGTAGGTCTTGCCGGTGCCGGCCGGGCCCACGCCGAAGTTGATGTCGTGGGTGGCGATGGCGTGCAGGTACTTGCGCTGGTTGTCGCCGCGCCCGCGCAGGGTGCCGCGCTTGACCCGGACCGCCACGTCCTGCGGCACGTAGTCGCCGCCGGCCTCCGCGGGGGCGGCCTGCGCGCCCAGCCGCAGGTGGATGGCGTGCTCGTCCAGGGTCTCGCCGATGGCCTCGTCGTAGAGCTCGCGCAGCAGCCGCTCGGCGCGGGCGACCGCCGCCTCGTCGTCGCCGGCGACCCGGAACACGTTGCCGCGGTTGGCGATCTCCACGCCCAGCCGCAGCTCGAGCAGGCGCAGGTGGGCGTCGAACGGCCCGGCCAGGTTGGCCAGCCGCTCGCTGTCGGCGGGATCGAGCACGAAATCGCGTTGGAAAGGCATCGCGGAAGGGTAGCGCGCGGCCCATGACGGCGCCATGCACGCGGGCGTCGGACTTGCCTGCGGCGGGCGGCTGCGCCACTGTCGCGGCTGGGCGACGAGGGGGAGACGCGATGCGACACCTGGCGATGGGGCTGGCGGCGGCGCTGGCGATGGCCTGCGGCGGGGCCGCGGCGGCGGACGGCGTGACCGTGCTCAGCGCGGCGCGGATCCGCACCATGGACGTGGCGCGCCCGGAGGCGCGGGCGCTGGCGTACGGCGACGACGGCCGCATCCTGGCGGTGGGCGAACCCGATGCGCTGCTGCGGCGCTATCCCGGCGCGCGCCGGCTGGACCTGGGCGACGCCACCGTGGTGCCCGGGCTGATCGACGCCCACGCGCATGTTGGCGGCCTGGGCATGGCGATGCTGGAGGCGGACCTGGTGGGCGCGGCCGACAAGGCCGAGGTGCTGCGCCGGCTGCAGGCGCACGCCGCGACCCTGGCGCCCGACGCGTGGCTGGTCGGGCGCGGCTGGGACCAGAACGACTGGCCGGGTCAGGCGTTCCCGACCGCGGCCGACCTGGACGCCGCCTTCCCGGACCGCCCGGTCTGGCTGGCGCGGGTGGACGGCCACGCCGGCTGGGCCAACGACGCGGCGATGCGCGCGGTCGCGCGCGACCTGTCCGGCGACTGGCAGCCCGACGGCGGCAGCATCCACCGCGATGCGGCGGGCAAGCCCACCGGCATCTTCGTGGACAACGCGATGGCGCTGGTGGAATCGGCCCGTCCGCCGCTGGACGAAGCCACCCGGGAGCAGGCGCTCGCGCTCGGCATGCAGGCGGCGGTGGAGCACGGGCTGACCGGCGTGCACGACGCCGGCATCGACCTCGACGAACTGCACCGCTACCAGCGCCTGGCCGACCGCGGCGCGATGCCGCTGCGCGTGTACGCGATGGCCGACGGCAACAACGCCGCGCTGGAAATGCTCTGCCGCGACGGGCTTTACCGGCACCGCTCCGGCCGGCTGCAGATGCGCGCGGTCAAGCTGTACGCCGACGGCGCGCTGGGCAGCCGCGGCGCCGCGCTGCTGGAGGACTACAGCGACGACCACGGCAACCGCGGGCTGATGGTGATGTCGCCCGACCAACTCGCCGCGGCCGCCGGCAAGGCGCACCGCTGCGGCGTGCAGGTGGCCACCCACGCCATCGGCGACCGCGGCAACCGGGTCGCGCTGGACACGTATGCCAACGCGCTGGGCGCCGACGTGGCCGGCGACCACCGCTGGCGCATCGAGCACGCCCAGGTCCTCGCCCCGGAAGACCTGCCGCGGCTGGCGGCGATGCACGTGATCGCCTCGATGCAACCCACCCACGCCACCAGCGACATGCCGTGGGCCGAGGCCCGGGTCGGCCCGCGCCGGATCGTCGGCGCCTACGCCTGGCGCCAGCTGCGCGACGCCGGCACCCGCCTGGCGCTGGGCTCCGACTTCCCGGTGGAGTCGGTGGACCCGCGGCTGGGCCTGTACGCGGCGGTCACCCGCAGCGACGGCGACGGCCTGCCCGCGGGCGGCTGGTATCCGGACGAGCGGCTGACCGCCTACGAGGCGCTGCGCGGGTTCACCCTGGACGCCGCCTACGCCGGCTTCGGCGAGGGCGAGCTGGGCAGCCTGGCGCCGGGCAAGCGCGCGGACTTCGTGGTGCTGGCCGAGGATCCGCTGGCGGTGCCGGACGCGACCCTGCGCAGCCTGCACGTGCGGGCCACCTACGTGGACGGCAAGCCGGTCTACGAAGCGGCCCGCTGAGACCGCTGACCGCTGACCGCGGGCCCGCCGGGGCGGCGGCTTACGCGGCGGCGTCGGCCATCGCCACCCGGCCGCGCAGCGAGTTGGGCAGGGCCTCGGTGATCGTCACGTCCACGAACTGCCCGACCAGCCGCGCGGGCCCGGCGAAGTTCACCTGGCGCATGTTCTCGGTCTTGCCGGTCAGCTCGTTCGGATCCTTGCGCGACGGGCCGGTCACCAGCACCCGCTGCACGCTGCCGACCATCGCCCGCGAGATGCCGAAGCTGTGCGCGTTGATGTGCGCCTGCAGGCGCGAGAGCCGCGCGTGCTTGTCCGCGTCCGGCACGTCGTCCGGCAGGTCCGCGGCCGGGGTGCCGGGACGGCGCGAGTAGATGAAGCTGAAGCTCTGGTCGAAGCCCACGTCCTCGATCAGCTGCATGGTCTTGCCGAAGTCGGCTTCGGTTTCGCCGGGGAAGCCGACGATGAAGTCGGAGCTGATCGAGATCCCCGGGCGCACCGCGCGCAGCCTGCGGATCTTCTGCTTGAACTCCAGCGCGGTGTATCCGCGCTTCATCGCCGCCAGGATGCGGTCGCTGCCGCTCTGCACCGGCAGGTGCAGGTAGTCCGCCAGCTGCGGCACGTCGCGGTAGGCCTCGATCAGCGCGTCGGAGAACTCCAGCGGGTGCGAGGTGGTGAAGCGGATCCGGCCGATGCCGTCGATCGCGGCGATCGCGCGGATCAGCAGCGCTAGGTCGGCGGTGGCGCCGTCGTCCCCCAGCGGGCCGCGGTAGGCGTTCACGTTCTGGCCCAGCAGGTTGACCTCGCGCACGCCCTGCGCGGCCAGGTCGGCCACCTCCACCAGCACGTCCTCGAAGGGCCGGCTGATCTCCTCGCCGCGGGTGTAGGGCACCACGCAGAAGCTGCAGTACTTGGAGCAGCCCTCCATGATCGAGACGAAGGCGGACGGACCGTCGGCGCGCGGCTCCGGCAGGCGGTCGAACTTCTCGATCTCGGGGAAGCTGATGTCCACCTGCGGCCGTCCGGTCTGGCGGCGCGCGCGGATCAGCTCCGGCAGCCGGTGCAGGGTCTGCGGCCCGAACACCAGGTCCACGAACGGCGCGCGCCTGACGATGCCTTCGCCTTCCTGCGAGGCCACGCAGCCGCCCACCCCGATCAGCACCGGGCGGTCGCCCTGCTTCAGCTGGCGCCAGCGGCCCAGCTGGCTGAACACTTTTTCCTGCGCCTTTTCGCGGATCGAGCAGGTGTTGACCAGGATGACGTCCGCCTCGGCGGCGTCGGCGGTCAGCTCCAGGCCTTCGTGTTCTGCAAGAACGTCGGCCATCTTCGCCGAATCGTACTCGTTCATCTGGCAACCGTGGGTCTCGATGAAGACCTTGCCACGGCGGGCGGGGCCGGCCGCGCCGGCGGATGGATCGTGGGGCATGGGCAGTCTCCGGGGCGCGGCGCTGAATCCGGGCCGGTGGCGCGCATTGTAGGGCGTGCCGGCCGCGGCTGAACATGGGTTGCGTTAAGGAAAATCAACGACTTGTCATCGCCGGGCGAAGCAGGGAGACTGCAGGCCATGAAGGTGAGGGCCCTCGCGCTGCTGCTGTGCCTGTCCGCGCTGTCGGCCCCCGTGCTGGCGGGGAACGTCTACCGCTGCGAAGGCCGCGACGGCGTCACCACCTACGCCAACAGGCGGGTGCCCGGCGCCAGCTGCAAGCTGGTCAGCCGCTACAGCAGCACCCCGGCGCCCAGGCCGCGGCCGGCCGCCGCCGCACCCGCCATGGGCGCCACCGCGGCGACGCCCGCGTCCTCGACCGCCGCCGCGCCGCCGCCGGCATCGGCCGCCGCTTCGAACAGCGCCCCCCGGCGGCTGGTGCGCGGACAGGTCTATTCCTACGTCGGCGCCGACGGCGTGCGCCACTACACCAGCGCGCGGCCGCGCGGGGTCTCGGCCTCCGCCCTGCGGACCATCCGCTACAGCTACATGGAAACCTGCTACGCCTGCGCGGCGACGCCGGGGGTGAACTTCCGCACCCTGCGGCTGAACACCACGGCCTTCCAGGACGAGATCCGCGCCGCCGCCCGCGAGCACGGGGTGGACGAGGCGATCGTCCGCGCCATCATCCACGCCGAGTCCGCGTTCAACCCCAGCGCGCTGTCGCGGGTGGGGGCGCAGGGGCTGATGCAGCTGATGCCGGCCACCGCGCGCCGGTTCGGGGTCTCCAACGCCTTCGACGCCGGCCAGAACATCCGCGGCGGCGTGCGCTACCTGGCGTGGCTGCTGAAGCGGTTCAACGGCAACCTGGCGCTGGCCGCGGCGGGCTACAACGCCGGCGAGGGCGCGGTGGACAAGTACAAGGGCGTGCCGCCCTACAGCGAAACCCGCCGCTACGTGGAGCGCGTGGGGATCCTGGCCGACCGCTACCGCAGCGCCGTCAACCCGGTGGCCGCCGCGGCGGGCGGATTGTCGGCCCGTTAAGCGTTCCGTTACACTTCCCCGTCTTTCGCGGCTGGCTGGCGCGCCCCAGGGCGCCCGGCCCCCGCCGCGGCATGGTTCGGTTTTTTTTCGGAGTGCGGGATGGCCAACGAAGAGGTCAACACCGGCCGGCGCAGGTTCCTGACGGCGACCACCGCGGTGGTGGGTGCGGTCGGGGCGGGGTTCGCCGCGGTGCCGTTCATCAAGTCCTGGAGCCCCAGCGCCCGGGCCCGGTTCGCCGGCGCGCCGGTCAGCCAGGACATCAGCGCGCTGGCCGAGGGCCAGCAGATCGTGATCAACTGGCGCGGCCAGCCGATCTACATCGCGCGGCGCTCGCAGGCCATGCTGGACGTGATGAAGACGCTGGTGCCGATGCTGGCCGACCCGGCGTCCCAGAACGCCGACCAGCAGCCTCCCTACGCGCAGAACCCCACCCGCTCGATCAAGCCGGAGATTTCGGTGCTGGTCGGCGTGTGCACCCACCTGGGCTGCGCGCCGGAGTTCCTGCCGGAAGTGAAGCCCGAGCCGTTCGACCCCGACTGGAAGGGCGGCTACTTCTGCCCCTGCCACAAGTCGCG
>CAMLJA010000106.1 GCA_946480065.1 uncultured Thermomonas sp.
CCGAGAGCACGTGGAACACCGTCAGCGTGGTCATGCTGGCGCCGATGCCCAGCGCGATCGCGAGCACCATCAGCGCGGTCAGCGCGCGGTTGCGCCGGAAACTGCGCAGGGCGAGGTTGAGGTAATAGCGGAACATGGCGCTCTCCCGGTCAGGCGCTGGCGAGCGCGGCTTCGTCCCTCGCGCGCGCGGCCCGCGCCAGCCCGGACTCGGCCGACAGGTCGGTGGCCATGCCGTCGACGATGTGCACGTTGCGCTGCGCGCGCGCGGCCAGCTCGGGGTCGTGGGTCACCATCACGATGGTGGTGCCCTGCTGGTTGATGTCCTCCAGCAGCTCCATCACGCTGCGCGCCATCTGCGAGTCCAGGTTGCCGGTGGGTTCGTCCGCCAGCAGCAGGCGCGGGCTGCCGGCGAGCGCGCGGGCGATCGCGGCGCGCTGCTGCTGGCCGCCGGAGAGTTCCGCCGGGTAGTGCTTCATGCGCGAGCCCAGGCCCACCAGGCCCAGCGCGTCCTCGATCCGCAGCCTGCGTTCGGACGCCGGCATCCCGCGGTAGCGCAGCGGCACGTCGCAGTTGTCGAACAGGTTGAGGTCCGGGATCAGGTTGAAGCTCTGGAAGATGAAGCCGATCTTCTCGTTGCGCAGGCGCGAGCGGGCGTTGTCGTCCAGCCCCTTCACGTCGACCCCGTCCAGCAGGTACTCGCCGCCGGTGAAGCTCTCCAGCAGGCCGGCGATGTTGAGGAAGGTGGTCTTGCCGGAGCCGGACGGGCCGGTGACGGCGACGAACTCGCCCTCGCGGACGTGCAGGTCCAGCGAGCGCAGCGCGTGGGTTTCGACCAGTTCGGTGCGGTAGACCTTGTTGACTTGGCGCATGTCGAGCATGGCGGGGGTTCCTTGGTTAGTTTCCGGAGATGCGGACGCGGTCCGCGCTGTCGAACTGGTCGGTGCCCGAGACCACGATGCGGTCGCCGGCCTTCAGGCCCGAGACGATTTCCACCGCGTCCAGGCTGGCGGCGCCGGTCTGGATCGGCTTGCGCACGGCGCTGGCGCCGTCCACCACGTAGGCGAAGCGGCCGCCGTCCTGCTCCACGAACGGCCCGCGCTCCACCATCAGCACGTCGCGGCGGGTGTCCATGACGATCCGCACCGACAGCCGCTGGTTCTGGCGCAGGCCGGGCGGCTGGCGGCCCTGGGCGAAGCGCACGCGCGCGGTCACCTCGCCGTTCACCACCTCGGGCGAGACCGCGGCGATCTCGGCCGGATACACCGCGCCGCTGCTGGACACCTGCGCCGGCATGCCGATCCCCAGGTCGCGGGCGAAGCTCTCCGGCACCTTGATCTCGACTTCGAAGCGGGTGAGGTCCACCACCGTCAGCACCGGCCCGTTGGCGACCACGTTGGTGCCCTGCGGCACCTGCACCTGGCCGACCTGGCCGTCGAACGGGGCGCGGATGGTCAGCGCATCGACTTGGCGGCGCTGCTCGGCCACCACCGCGCGCTGGCGCTCGGCCAGCAGCTGCTTGTTGCGCGCGTCCAGGCCGGCACCCGCGCTCTGCAGCTGGAAGTCCTTGCGTGCGGCGGCCAGGCCGATCTCCGCCTTCTTCATGTCGTCCTGGGCGCGGGCCAGGTCGTTCTGCGGCACCGCGCCGCCGTCGTAGGCGCGCTGGTAGCGCTCCAGGTCGCGCATGGCGGCGGTGCGCTCCACCATCGCCTGGTCCAGCGCGCGGCGCGCGTTGGCGCGCATGATCTGGGCGTCCAGCAGCGCGCGGCTGGCCTCGGCCTCCATCCCGGCCAGGGTGGATTCCTCCTGCACCAGCTTGCTGCGCAGCTCCGGGCTGTCGATCACCGCCAGCGACTGGCCCTTCGCCACCTTGTCGCCGGCCACCACCTGCAGCGACACCGTGCCCGGCGCGATCGCGTACAGGGTGGGGCTGTTGGCGGCGATCACCCGGCCTTCCGCGCTGAGGTCGCGCACCAGGTCGCCGCGGCGGACCTCGGCGAAGCGCAGGCGCGCGGCGTCGTAGGAGCGTGCGCCGCCGCCCCACGAAGTGGCCACCCAGGCCACCGCGGCCAGCAGCGCAAGCCCGCCGGCGCCGGCCACCAGCCAGCGGCGGCGGGCGGGGCCCGGCGCGTGGGCCAGGACCTGGTCCTGGCCGGAGGTATCGCGGATGCGCTTGCGGTCGTCCATCGGTGCGGGGCTGTCCTTCGGGGTCATGCCCTGCCTGTTGCAAATTGCGTGCCAATCGCAAACCATTGATTTCAAATGATTAAGTGGCGGCGTCCGGCTGTCCGCCCGGACGCGCGGCCGTCCGTCCGGACGCCCGGCCTGGGCCGCCCGCGTTTACACTGGCGGCTTCCAGGAAGGAGTGCCCTGCATGTGCGGAATCGTCGGCGCCATCGCCAACCGTGACGTGGTCCCGCTGCTCGTCGAAGGCCTGAAGCGGCTGGAATACCGCGGCTACGATTCCGCCGGCATCGCGGTGGTCGCCGCGGACACCGTGCGCCGCGTGCGCCGCACCGGCCGGGTGGCGGAGATGGAGTCGGCGGCCGTCGCCGAGGACTTCCACGCCCAGCTCGGCATCGGCCACACCCGCTGGGCCACGCATGGCGGCGTCACCGAGGGCAACGCGCATCCGCACATCAGCCACGGCGAGCTGGCGCTGGTGCACAACGGCATCATCGAGAACCACGAGCAGCAGCGCGAGCGCCTGCGCGCGCTGGGCTACGAATTCACCTCGCAGACCGACACCGAGGTGGTCGCCCACCTGATTCACCACTACCGCGCCGGTGGCGAGAGCCTGCTCGGCGCGCTGCAGAAGGCGGTCAAGGAGCTGGACGGCGCCTACGCGCTGGCGGTGATCGACAAGCGCGACCCCTCGACCATGGTCGCCGCGCGCATGGGCTGCCCGCTGCTGGTCGGCCTGGGCGAGGGCGAGAACTTCGTCGCCTCCGACGTCTCGGCAATCGTCAGCGCCACCCGCCGGGTGATCTTCCTGGAGGAGGGCGACACCGCCGAGGTCACCCGCGCGGGCGTGCGGGTGTTCGACGCCGGGGATGCCGAGGTGCAGCGCGAGGTGCACCTGTCCGACGTGTCGCTGGCCTCGCTGGAGCTGGGGCCGTACCGGCACTTCATGCAGAAGGAGATCCACGAGCAGCCGCGCGCCATCGGCGACACCCTGGAGGGGATCGTCGACGCCGGCGGCTTCGACCCGGCGCTGTTCGGCGCGAACGCGGCCGAGGTGCTGGCCGGTGTCGATTCGGTGCAGATCCTCGCCTGCGGCACCAGCTACTACGCCGGCCTGGTGGCGCGCTACTGGCTGGAGGACATCGCCGGCATCCCGTGCGCGGTCGACATCGCCAGCGAGTACCGCTACCGCAAGGTGGTGGCCAACCCGAGGCAGCTGGTCGTCACCATCTCGCAGTCGGGCGAAACCCTGGACACGATGGAGGCGCTGAAGTACGCCAAGTCGCTGGGCCAGGACAGGACGCTGTCGATCTGCAACGTGCCGGAAAGCGCGATCCCGCGTGCCAGCAAGCTGGTGTTCTACACCCGCGCCGGGGCCGAGATCGGGGTGGCCTCGACCAAGGCCTTCACCACCCAGCTGGTCGCGCTGTTCGCGCTGACCGGGGTGCTGGCCAGGCTGCGCGGCCGCATCGACGACGCGCAGGAAGCGGCCTACGTGGAGGAGCTGCGCCACCTGCCCGGCAGCGTGCAGCACGCGCTCAACCTGGAGCCGCAGGTGGCGGTGTGGGCGGAGAAGTTCGCGCCGAAGCAGCATGCGCTGTTCCTCGGCCGCGGCCGGCACTACCCCATCGCCCTCGAGGGGGCGTTGAAGCTCAAGGAGATTTCCTACATCCACGCCGAGGCCTACCCGGCGGGCGAGCTCAAGCACGGGCCGCTGGCGCTGGTGGACGAGGCGATGCCGGTGGTGGTGATCGCGCCCAACGACGCGCTGCTGGAGAAGGTGAAGTCCAACATCCAGGAAGTGCGCGCGCGCGGCGGCGAGATGTTCGTGTTCGCCGACGCCGACAGCCACTTCGGCGAATCCGAGCAGGTGCACGTGATCCGCACCCCGCGCCACGTCGGCACCCTGAGCCCGATCGTGCACACCATCCCGGTGCAGCTGCTGGCCTACCACACGGCGCTGGCGCGCGGCACCGACGTCGACAAGCCGCGCAACCTGGCCAAGTCGGTGACGGTGGAATGAGCCCCGGCGGCCGCGCGAGGCGCTGAACCGGGCCCGGCACTGCCGGGCCCGTTCTTTTGGGGCCCGGGACTAGCGCGGCTGCCAGCGCAGGGAGAGGGTGAATTCGCGCCCGGGCTGCGGATACCACGCGCTGGTCTGGTAGCGCCGGTCGAGCAGGTTCACCGCGTTCGCCTGCAGCGTCCACGCGGGCGCGAAGCCCCAGGACACGCGTGCGTCCAGCGTGGCGTAGCCGCCCACGCGCTGGGTGTTGGCGACGTCGTCCCAGCGCGCGGCCTCGGCGATGGCGGACAGGCCGAAGCCCCAGGCGCCGGCGTCGCGGTCCAGGTCCAGGCGCGCGCTGCGCGGCGGCCGGCGCGCCAGGCGCTTGCCGCTCTCCAGGTTGCGCGCGTCCAGCCAGCCGAGCTGGCCGCGCAGGTTCCATTCGCCCAGCGCGGCCGCGCCGGTCAGCTCCAGGCCGCGGATGCGCGCGTCCTCGACGTTGCCGGGCATGCCCAGCGCGGCGTCGTAGGCGATCAGGTCGCGCACCCGGGTCTGGTAGGCGTTGGCCTGCAGGTGCCAGCCGTCGCCCTCGCGCGCCAGCGACAGCTCGCTGCTGCGCGAGGTTTCCGGGCGCAGCAGCGGGTTGCTGTAGCCGGGGTAGTACAGCTCGTTGAAGGTGGGCGCCTTGAACGCGGTGGCGTGGCTGGCGGTCACGCGCCAGCCCGCGGCGACGTCCATGCCCCAGGCAAGACCGCCGGTGGTGTGGCCGCCGAACTGGTCGTTGTCGTCGCGGCGCAGGCTCAGCTGCAGGTCCTGGGCACCGAACCGCCCCTGGTACTGCGCGAACGCGGCGCGGTTGCCGCGCCTGCGGGCGAACGGCGCCCACGGGTCGACCACGGTGGCGGCGTCGCGCAGCCAGTCGATGCCGGCGGTCAGCAGCTGTCCCTCCGCCACCGCGACGTCGCCCTGCAGGCTCGCGCTGTCGCGGGTGGTGGTGTAGCGGTTGGCGAACGCCTGGCCCAGGTAGTTGTCGGAATCGTCGGTGTTGCGGCCGGCGGTCAGCTTCAGTCGCACCGCCTTCGACGGCGTCCAGCGCACGCTGCCGCCCACCGTCTGCTGGACGATGTCGGAGTTGTCCTGGTAGTCGCCGTCGTAGTCGTTGTGGCCCTCGGCGCGGCTGGCGCGGGCGTCGAGCTGCCAGGCCTCGCTGGGCGCGAAATCCGCGCGCAGCGCGGCGCTGCGGTTGCGGTAGCCGTCGCGGTCCAGGTGGGTGCCGGGGACGATGAAGCAGCCGGCGCCGGCCCAAGTGTCCGGATCGTAGAAGCCGGTGCAGGCGTTGATGCCGTCGGTCCGCTGGTGCGCCACGTCGATGCCGACGCCGCCGCGCGCGCCGCGCAGATCCAGCCCGGCGGAGGCTTCGCGCAGGCCGTGGCTGCCGGCGGCGATGCGGGCGCGACCGCGCGCGCCTTCGCCGTCGCCGCGGCGGGTGAAGATCTGGATCACCCCGCCGATCGCGTCGGCGCCGTACAGCGACGAACGCGGGCCGCGCACGATCTCGATGCGCTCGATCTGCGCCAGCGGCAGGTCCTGCAGCATGGTCAGGCCGGAGGTGGGCGAGCCCACGCGCACGCCGTCGATCAGGAACAGGGTGTGGTCGGATTCGGTGCCGCGCAGGAACAGCGTGGACAGCTTGCCCAGCCCGCCCTGGTTGACCAGGGTGATGCCGGCGCGGCCGCGCAGCAACTCGGGCAGCGAGCGCGCGCTGCTGGCGTCGATCTCCGCGCGGTCGATCACTTCGACCGCGGCCAGCGCGGCGTCGGCGGTGACCGGGGTGCGAGTGGCGGTGACGACGACGCCGTCGAGGTCCTTGGCGTCGTCGGCATGCGCGGCCAGCGGCAGCGCGCAAACGAGCGCCAGCGGCAGCGCCGCCGGGTGGAACGGGAAGGAACGGGATTGCATGGCAGGTCTCCGGCGCGCACGCCCGCGCGCCATGGGATGGCGTGGCGATGGCGTGCGGAGGGGAAACGACGGACGCAGGCGCGGCGACGGGCGCAACGCGAGGCCGCGCGACGCCCACCGCATCGCCACCAGTCATGCTCCGGGCCGGTCTCCGGGCTCGCGGGCGGGACATCGCAGGATGTCCCCGCTCGACGCCTTCCCATGCGCGTGCACAGTGGCCGATGCCGAGCTTGTCTCGCTTACCGTTGCGGGGGCAGCGCCGGGCTGGAGGCGCTTGCGCGCATCGTCACCGGCTTCCCGTTTCAATCCGCCGGCGGCTGCCTGCGGATCACCTTGAGCGCGCGCAGTGTAACCCGGCGCGCGCCCAAGTCACGCGTCGCGGCCGCTGGCGTCGTCGTCGCGGTCGTCGTCGAACAGCGCCATCGCCGGCGCCGCGCCTTCGTCCGCCTGCACCTGGGTGGTGGTGACCGGCGCGGCGGCGGGGCGGCCGCGCGGCGGTGGCAGCTGCGCGATGGCGGCGTCCGCGGCCAGCACCAGCTCGCCGCGGCGCGCCTCCGGCACCTCCTGCCAGTGGCAGTCCGCCAGCGCGCCTTCCAGCGC
>CAMLJA010000107.1 GCA_946480065.1 uncultured Thermomonas sp.
TCGGTGCAGGACGGCGCGGCGCAGGCGGTGGCCGATGCGCTGGCGCCGGCGCCCGGCGCGCGCGTGCTGGATGCCTGCGCGGCGCCCGGCGGCAAGGCCGCGCACCTGGCCGAGCGCGACCCCAGCCTGCGCATCACCGCGCTGGACGTGGACGCGCGCCGGGTGCGGCGGATGCGGGAGACGTTCGCGCGGCTGCGCCTGGAGGGCCTGGACGCGCGCGCGGCCGATGCGCTCCGGCCCGGCGACTGGTGGGACGGCACGCCGTTCGACGCCATCCTGATCGACGCCCCGTGCAGCGCCACCGGCATCGTGCGCCGCCAGCCCGACGTGCTGCTGCACCGGCGCGAGGCCGATCTCGCCGCCCTGCGCGACATCCAGGCGCGGCTGCTGGACGCGCTGTGGCCGCTGCTGGCCCCGGGCGGCACGCTGGTCTACGCCACCTGTTCGATCCTGCGCACGGAGAACGCGGCCCAGGTCGAGGCCTTCCTCGCTAGGACGCCGGACGCCACGCCCGCGCCGCTGGACGACCGCTTCGGCCACGACACTGGCGCCGGCCGCCAGCGCCTGCCGGGCGAAGGCGGCATGGACGGATTTTTCTGCGGGCGCATGCGGAAGGCGTGAGCTTCGCCCCTATGATGCGGCGATGACCCGCGCCCGCCGCGACACCTGGCTGTTCTGGCTGTTCGCCCTGCTGGTCCTGGCCACCGGGCTGGGCCTGCGCGACCCGTGGCCGGCGGACGAGCCGCGCTTCGCGCTGGCGGCCCGCCACATGGTGGAGAGCGGGCAGTGGCTGTTCCCGCAGCGCGGCAGCGAACTCTATTCGGACAAGCCGCCGCTGTTCATGTGGCTGCAGGCGGGCTTCCTGCTGCTCACCGGCAACCTGCGCGTGGCCTTCCTGCTGCCGTCGCTGCTGGCGGCACTGGGCACGCTGTGGTGCGTGGTGGACCTGGGCAAGCGGCTGTGGAACCGCCGCGTCGGGCTGTACGCCGGCTGGCTGGTGCTGCTGACGCTGCAGTTCACCTGGCAGGCCAAGAAGGCGCAGATCGACCCGCTGGTGGTGTTCTGGATCACCCTGGCCAACTACGGCCTGCTGCGGCACGTGCTGCGCGGGCCGGACTGGAGGATGTGGGCGCTGGGCTGGGCGGCCGCCGGGCTGGGCACGATCACCAAGGGCGTGGGCGTCATCGCGCTGCTGATGCTGGTCCCCGCCGGCATCGCCGCGCTGCGCGGCTGGCCGGGGGTGCGGGTGCACGCGCGCGATCCGCGCTTCTGGCTGGGCCCGCTGGCCTTCGTCGCTGCCTGCGGGGTGTGGCTGGTGCCGATGCTGGTCGCCGCGCTGGGCCACGGCGGCGGGGCCTACCGCGCCTACGTCGACGACATCCTGCTGCGCCAGACCGTCACCCGCTACGCCAACGCCTGGCACCACGGCCAGCCGCCCTGGTACTTCCTCGAGGTGGCGCTGACGGCCTGGCTGCCCACCGTGCTGGCGCTGCCGTGGGCGATCCCGGCCTGGCGCCGCCGGCTGCGCCGGCGCGACCCGCGCGTTCTGTTGCCGCTCGCCTGGGTGCTGCTGGTGCTGCTGTTCTTCAGCATCCCGTCCGGCAAACGCGACATGTACATCCTGCCGGCGCTACCCATGCTGGCGCTGGCGATCGCGCCGCTGCTGCCCGGCCTGCTGCGGCGGCGCGGCCCGCAGCGGCTGCTGCTGGGCTTCGTGGCGCTGTTCTCGCTGGCCGCGCTGGGCGCCGGGCTGGCGATGCTGCTGGGCGATCCCGGCTTCGAGCGCCGCTTCATGGAGGGCCGCGCGCCCGAGGTGGCGCGCGGGCTGGCGGCGATGTTCCTGGCGGTGGGCGCGGCCGGCATCGGCGCGCTGCTGTGGGCCGGCGCGCGGCGCGCGCAGCTGGCGCTGGTGGCGCAGCTGGGGCTGCTGTGGGTGCTGTTCGGCCTGGTTGCCGCGCCGCTGCTCAACGACGGATCCTCCTCGCGCGGCCTGATGCGGCGGGTGGGTGCCGCGATCGGCCCGGACGCGCAGCTGGGCCTGGTCGGCTGGCGCGAGCAGCAGTTGCTGATGGCGGACCGGCCGGCGGCCGACTTCGGCTTCAAGCGGCCCATGCCCGAGCAGTTCGCGCGCGGGCTGGCGTGGCTGCGGCAGGCGCCGGACGCGCGCTGGCTGCTGGTGCAGGAGGCCGCGCTACCCGCCTGCGTGGAGCGGGCCGCCGCGCGCGACATGGGCAACGCCAACCGCCGCACCTGGTGGCTGCTGCAGGCCCCGGCGGCGCGCGCCTGCGACGGCCGCATCCCCGCACCGGCCGCGGCCGCGGGCGCGCCGCCGGCGGACGCCGCCGATGACTGAGCCGGTCGATGCCGTCATCACCTGGGTCGACGGCGGCGACCCCGCGCACCGGCGCAAGCTCGACGCCTACCTCGCCAGCCTCGGCTGCCCGCGCCCCGCCACCGCGGATCCCACCCGCTTCAGCGACGAGGGCGAACTGGCGTGGTGCCTGGCCTCGATCGTGCGCTTTGCCCCCTGGTTCCGGCGGATCTGGATCGTCAGCGACGACCAGCGCCCGGCGCTGCTGGACACGCTGCGCGGCACGCCCTGGGAAGCCCGGGTCCGGCTGGTGGACCACCGCACCCTGTTCGCCGGGCTGGAGGACTGCCTGCCGACCTTCAACAGCCGCAGCATCAGCTGCCTGTTCTGGCGCATCCCCGGGATCGCCGAGCGGCACGTCTACTTCAACGACGACTTCGTCCTGCTGCAGCCGGTGCAGCCCGGGGATTTCTTCCGCGACGACGGCGTGGTGGTCCGCGGCCGCTGGGAACGCCAGGCCCACCGGCGCTGGAGCAAGCGCGTGGCGCGGATGCTCGGTTCGCGGCGGCAGTCGGACGCCAGCCCGACCGAGAGCCGCGCCCAGGACCTGAGTGCGCGGCTGGCCGGCTTCGACCGCCGCTGCTTCCGGCTGGAACACTGCCCCTACCCGATGCGGCGCTCGACCCTGGCGGACTACTTCGCCGCGAACCCCGCGCTGCTGCGCGAGACCGTGGCCCACCGCCTGCGCCATCCCGCGCAGCTGCGCCCGGAATCGCTGGCGACCCACCTGGAGTTCGCGGCCGGCCACGCGCAGGCGGACCAAGGCCTCAAGCTGGTCCACCTGAAGCCGTCCAGGCAGCCGGCGTGGCGGGTGCGCGCCAAGCTGGAGCGCGCCGGGCGCGACCCGCAGGCCGCGTTCGCCTGCGTGCAGAGCCTGGACGAAGCGGAGCCGGCGATGCGCGACGCGCTGCGGGGCTGGCTGGACGCGCGGGTGGGCACCCTGGCCGCCGCGGTGGAGACTGCCCCCGGCTGAGGGAACGCCGCGGCTGCCGTATCCTTCGCGCGATGATGATCCGACCGATGACGGCCGCCCGCGCGCTGCGCGACCTGCGCGCGCCCCTGCTGGCCTGGGTGGCGGTGGCGCTGGCGTCGATCTTCCTGCACGGGCCGCTGCCGCTGTATTCCACCCGCACCCTGGCGGTGGCGTGGGAAATGTGGGACCGCGGCAGCTGGCTGGTGCCGCTGTTCAACGGCGCGCCGTATTCGCACAAGACCCCGCTGCTGCCGTGGCTGATCCACGCCGGCTGGGCGGTGGGCGGCGTGGGCGACATCTGGCCGCGCCTGCTGATGGTGCTGCTGGGCGCGATGGTGGTGGCCCAGGCCGGGCTGCTGGCGCGGCGGCTGTATCCGGAGCGCCCGCGGGTGCCGGCGCTGGCGGCGTGGGCGATGGCCGGGTTCTGGTACTTCTTCCTGTTCGCGCTGCAGCTGATGTACGAGCTGCCGCTGGCGGTGGCGGTGCTGGGTGGGCTGCTGGCGCTGTGCCGGCGGCGCGGCGAGGCCTGGGCGCCTTGGTGGCCGGGGCTGGCGCTGGCGGTCGGCTTCGGGCTGCTGGCGAAGGGGCCGGTGGCGCTGCTGCACCTGGGCGTTCCGCTGCTGGCCGCGCGCGCCTGGCATCCGGCGGCCCGGGCCGACGGCCGGGCGTTCGCGCGCCGCGCCCTGCTGGCGGTGCTGGCGGGCATCGGCCTGTTCGCCCTGTGGCTGGTGCCGGCGCTGGTGCTGGGCGATCCCCAGTACCGCGAGGCGCTGCTGGTGACCCAGACCGCGGGCCGGATCAAGGACAGCTTCGACCACGCCGAGCCGTGGTGGTGGTACGCGCCGCTGCTGCTGGCGCTGATGGCGCCGTGGTGGTGGTCGGCGTGGTGGTGGCGGCAGGTGCCCGCGCTGTGGCGGGACCCGCGCAACCGCTTCGCCTGGACCTGGCTGTTGGGCGTGGTGCTGTGCTTCAGCCTGATCAGCGGCAAGCAGCCCTATTACCTGCTGCCGGACTTCGCCGCGTTCGCGCTGCTGCTGGCGGTGGCCGCCGACGCCCGGCCGCGGCTTGGGGCGGCCGGCGGCGCGCTGGTGCTGGTGCTGGGCGCGGCGATGCTGGCGGCGCGGCTGCTGGCCGGGCAGGTGCGGCAGCCGTTCCCGCCCGAGCTGCTGGCCAGCGTGCCGCTGGCCGGCGCGGCGCTGCTGGTCCTCGGCGCGGCGATGCTGCGCTGGCGCGCGCTGCCCGCACAGGCGCTGGGACTGTTGCTGGCCACGGCCGCGCTGCACGCGGCGGCCACCCCGCTGCTGCGCACGCAGTTCGACTTCACCCCGACCGCGCGCCTGCTGGGCGCGGCCGAGCGCGCCGGCACCCGGATCGCGTTCCTGGGCGAATACCAGCTGCAGTTCCATTTCGCCGGGCGCCTGCACCGGCCGCTGGCGGTGGTCGACGAGGCGCAGGCCCGGGCCTGGGCGCAGGCCCACCCGCGCGACCTGATCGTGGTCAACACCCGCGACGACTGGCGCGTCCCGGGCCCGCAGCCGGTGGCGCAGCAGCGCTTCCGCACCCGCTGGATCCAGGTCTGGCGCGCCGGCGACTGGCGCGCGCTGCCGGCGCAGCAGATCCCGCTGCGCCCGGGCGACGGCGGGCTGCGCTACCAGCCGCGCTGAGCCTCATTCGTCGCCGGCGTACGGGTTGGGTTCGCCGCTGCCGGGCGGGCGGTACTTGTAGCGCTTGTAGGTCCACTGGTACTGGGCGAAGTCGCGGCGCACCACCGCCTCGATCGCGTGGTTGAGCGCCGCCACCCCGCGCGCCGGGTCGGCGTCGGCCACCGCGTCGGGCGCCGCCCGCACGTGCAGCGCGAACGTCGGCGGCGAACGCCCCGGCAGGCGCTCGCACCAGCACAGCAGCACCTGCGCGCCGCTGCGGTGCGCCAGCCGCCCCAGCAGGGTCATGGTCTCGGCCTGCACCCCGAAGAACGGGGCGAAGGCGCCGTCGCCCTGGCGCGGCAGCTGGTCCGGCAGGATCCCCACCACGCCGCCGCGCTGCAGCCGCTTGAGCAGGGTGCGCACGCCCGCGGCCTCGGCGCGCACCTGCTCCACGCCCGCGCCGGCGTTGGCGCGCACCCGCCGCAGGAAGGCCTCGCCCACCGCCGATTCCGGCGGCCGGTACAGGATCGCCAGCGCGGTCCGGTGGGCCAGCCACTGGTTCAGCAGCTCCCAGTTGCCCATGTGCGGGGCCGCCACGATCAGGCCGCGCGGACCGGCCAGCGCGGCGTCGAACAGCGCCTCGCCGTGCACCTCCACGATGTCGGTCAGGTTGCGCGCGCGCGGCCGCGTCCACAGCCGCAGGGTCTCGAAGGCCTGGCGGGCGGTGGTCCGCAGCACCTGCCGCAGCAGGGCGGCGCGCGCGGCCGGGTCCAGGTCGGGCCGTACCAGGTCCAGGTTGCGCCGGGCCACCCGCGCCTCGCGTCCGTTCGCCGCCAGCGACAGCGCGGCGAAGCCGTCGGCCAGCGCCCGCAGCAGCGGCCACGGCAGGCGCGCCACGGCCCAGGCCAGGGCGTACAGCAGGGCGGCGGCGAGCTCGGTCATGCGGCCATTGTAGGAGCGGCTTCAGCCGCGGCCAGCGATCCCGCAGAATGGGCCATGCTCGCCCTGATCCAGCGCGTGACCTCCGCCTCGGTGGCCGTGGACGGTGCCGTGGTCGCCGCCATCGGCCCCGGCCTGCTGGCGCTGGTGGGGGTGGAGCCGGGCGACGGCGAGCCGCAGGCGCGGCGGATGGCGGAGCGGCTGCTGGGCTACCGGGTGTTCGCCGACGGCGAGGGCCGGATGAACCGCTCGCTGGCGCAGGCCGGCGGCGGGCTGCTGCTGGTCAGCCAGTTCACCCTGGCCGCGGACACCCGCTCCGGCATGCGCCCGGGCTTTTCCACCGCCGCCGCCCCGGCCGACGCCGAGCGCGAGTTCGACCGCCTGGTCGCGCTGTGCCGCCAGGCCCACCCGCGGGGGGTGGAAACGGGGCGGTTCGGCGCCCATATGGTGGTCAGCCTGGTGAATGACGGCCCGGTGACCTTCCTGCTCAGGGCCTGAAACCTGGAACGCGGGGCGGCCGCCACGCCGCGTTCAGCCTCGCCGCCGGCCGGGATCCGCCCCGCCCGGTATAATGCACGGTTCCCTCGCGCCGCCACCGGCGCCCCCTCTCCGACACGGTAGCCCGATTCCATGGCCAACGAACGGCAGACAGCCCCCCAGTCCGACATCAAGATCCTGATCAGCAAGGGTCTGGAGCAGGGCTACCTGACCTACGCCGAGGTCAACGACCACCTGCCCGACGACATGGTCGACCCGGAGCAGATCGAAGACATCATCGGCATGATCAACGGCATGGGCATCGAGGTGC
>CAMLJA010000108.1 GCA_946480065.1 uncultured Thermomonas sp.
GCGGACGATCTCGGCCGGCGGGATCGGCGGCCGCTCCCGCCAGCGGTAGCGGTACCAGCGGCCGGACTGGCGGATCTCCAGCTGGCCGAGGACCGCATCGTCGGCCATCCGCCCCCAGCCCAGCGCCAGGTCGGTGGGGGAATAGTCGGCCTCGCGGCCGAGGCGGTAGTCCTCGCGGCCCAGGACGCGCGCGGCCACGCTGAACCCGGCCAGCGGCCGCAGCAGCGCATCATCGCGGCGCACCGGTGCCATCCCGGCCGGCACATCCGTTTGCAGCGGCGGCTCGCCGGGGGCCACCGCGGGCGGCAGCGGGCAGGCGGCAGGCCCGCCGGCGCGCGCGCTGGCCGGCGCCGGCGAACGGGTGGCCAGCCACACGCCCAGCATCGCGAGCGTGGCCAGCGCGATCGCTGCGTGGCGCGGTGCCATCGCTCAGTCCGCGGGCAGCTGCGCCCGCGCCAGTTCGGCGATGGCGGCGGCCAGTCCCGGCAGGAAGGCGTCCAGCGCCGAGGACTTGCGCCAGGCCAGCGCGATCCGCCGGCTGGGCGCCGGCGCGCGGAACGGCACCAGGCGGATGTTGGCCGGCTGCACCACCGGCTCGTGCACCGACAGCGCCGGCAGCAGGGTCACCCCCACGCCGGCCGCCACCATCTGCCGCAGCGTTTCCAGGCTGGTGGCGCGGAACCCCGACTTCTCGTTCGCGCCGGACAGCCGGCACACGTCCAGCGCCTGGTCGCGCAGGCAGTGCCCGTCCTCCAGCAGCAGCAGGGTCTCGTCGGACAGCTCGTCCACGTCCAGCGCGGTGCGCCCGGCCAGCGGGTGCTGCTGCGGGGCCGCCAGCACGAACGGTTCCTCGAACAGGAATTCGGCGTGCAGCTGGTCGTCGGCCACCGGCAGCGCCAGCAGCGCGGCGTCCAGCCGGCCCTCGCGCAGCTGCTGCACCAGCACGTCGCTCTTCTCCTCCACCAGCAGCAGCTCCAGCCGCGGGAAGCGCTCGCGCAGCTGCGGCACCACGTGCGGCAGCAGGTACGGGCCGAGGGTGGGGAACACGCCCAGGCGCAGGGTGCCGGCGGCCGGGTCCTGGCTGCGGCGCGCGGCGTCCTTCATCTCCTCCACGTCGGCCACGATCCGGCGCGCGCGGCGGACCACGTCCTGGCCGGCGGCGGTGAGCATCACCTTGCGCGGCGCGCGCTCCACCAGGGTCACGCCCAGTTCCTCCTCCAGCTTGCGGACCTGGGTGGACAGCGTGGGCTGGCTGACGAAGCAGGCCTCGGCGGCGCGGCCGAAGTGGCGCAGGTCGGCCAGCGCCACCAGGTAGCGGAGGTCGCGCAGGTTCATGCCGCAGCGCCCGTCGGCGCGGGGGCGGCGCCCATCCGCGGCGCCACGTGGTCGAGCCGCTGCAGGGCGACCGGCGGCAGCGGCGCGGCCATCGCTCAGGCCGCCTGCGCCTGCGCCGCCGGGGCCGAATGGCGGATCAGGAAGTCGAACGCGGACAGCGCGGCGGTGGAACCCGCGCCCATGGCGACCACGATCTGCTTGTACGGCTCGGTGGTGGCGTCGCCGGCCGCGAACACCCCCGGCACGCTGGTATGGCCGCGGTCGTCGACCACGATCTCGCCGCGCGGGGAGAGTTCCACCGCGCCCTTCAGCCAGTCGGTGTTCGGCAGCAGGCCGATCTGCACGAACACGCCGGCCAGCTCCAGGTCGCTCACCTGGCCATTGGTGCGGTCGGTGAAGCGCAGCCCGGTCAGCTTGCTGCCGTCGCCCACCATCTCGGTGGTCTGCGCGTTCAGGTGCACCGCGGTGTTGGGCAGGCTGCGCAGCTTGCGCTGCAGCACGTCGTCGGCGCGCAGCTTGCCGTCGAACTCCAGCACGGTGACGTGCTCGACCACGCCGGCCAGGTCGATCGCGGCCTCGATGCCGGAGTTGCCGCCGCCGATCACCGCCACCTTCTTGCCCTTGAACAGCGGGCCGTCGCAGTGCGGGCAGTAGGTCACGCCCTTGTTGCGGTGCTCGGCCTCGCCGGGCACGCCGGTCTGCCGCCAGCGCGCGCCGGGGGAGAGGATCACGGCCTTGGCGCGCAGGATGGCGCCGCTCTCGAGCTCCACGCCCGCCAGCTCGCCGGCCGCGCTGGCCGGATGCAGGGCCTTGGCGCGCTGCGCGGTGATCACGTCGACACCGTAGCTGCGCACGTGCGCCTCCAGCGAGGCCGCCAGCTTCGGGCCTTCGGTGTATTCCACCGACGGGAAATTCTCGATCGACATGGTGTCCAGCACCTGGCCACCGAAGCGTTCGGCCACCAGGCCGGTGCGGATGCCCTTGCGCGCGGCGTAGATCGCCGCCGCCGCACCGGCCGGACCACCGCCCACGATCAGCACGTCGTAGGGTTCGCGGTCCTTCAGCGCCTCGGCGGCGCGCGCGGCGGCGCCGGTGTCGAGCTTCGCCACGACCTGCTCGATGCTCATGCGACCGGCGTCGAACTCCTCGCCGTTGAGGTAGATGGTGGGCACCGACAGGATCTGCCTGGCCTCGACCTCGGCCTGGAACAGCGCGCCGTCGATGGCCACGTGGCGGATGCGCGGATTCAGCACGCTCATCGCGTTCAGCGCCTGCACCGTGTCCGGGCAGCTCTGGCAATGCAGCGACATGTAGGTCTCGAACGCATAGTCGCCCGGCAGCTCGCGCACCTGCTGCGCCAGCGCCTCGTCGATCTTCACCGGATGGCCGCCGACCTGGAGCAGGGCCAGCACCAGCGAGGTGAATTCGTGGCCGAGCGGGATCGCGGCGAAGCCGACCTGCACCTCGCTGCCCGCGCGGCGGATCAGGAACGAGGGCTTGCGCGCGTCGTCGCCGCTGGCGCGGGTGATCTTCGGCGACAGCGCGGCGATCTCGCCCAGCAGTTCGTCGAGTTCGCGCGCGGCGTCGGAATCATCCAGCGAGGCGACCAGTTCGATCGGGTGCTGGAGCTTTTCCAAGTAGGCGGCGAGCTGGGGCTTGAGGTCGGCATCCAACATGGCGTGTTTCCTTGCTGCGGGCGGGCGCGACGCGGGCGCGCCGGTGGCGGAGAAGGCTGGGGGCAGGCGGGCGCGCCGGCCTGTCCCCAGCCCCCTCCCGTTGCGGGAAGGGGCGGGATGCGCGCGGCGCGGGGGCCGCGCGCGGGGCGGTCAGATCTTGCCGACCAGGTCCAGCGACGGCTTGATGGTCTTGGCGCCCTCGTTCCACTTCGCCGGGCAGACTTCGTTCGGATGCGCGGCCACGTACTGGGCGGCCTTCAGCTTGCGCACGGTCTCCTTGACGTCGCGGGCGATCGCGTTGTCGTGCACTTCCATGGTCTTGATCACGCCGTCCGGGTTGACGATGAAGGTGCCGCGCAGGGCCAGGCCTTCCTCCTCGATGTGCACGCCGAACGCGCGGGTCAGCTGGTGGGTGGGGTCGCCGACCAGCGGGAAGCGCGCCTTGCCGACCGCCTGCGAGGTCTCGTGCCAGACCTTGTGCGAGAAGTGGGTGTCGGTGGTGACGATGTAGACCTCGGCGCCGGCCTTCTGGAACTCGTCGTAATGCTCGGCGGCGTCCTCGATCTCGGTCGGGCAATTGAAGGTGAAGGCGGCCGGCATGAAGATCAGGACCGACCACTTGCCCTGCAGGTCCTGCTCGGTCAGCTCCACGAACTTGCCGTTGTGGAAGGCGTTGGCCTTGAACGGGGCGACCTTGGTGTTGATCAGGGACATGGAAACTCCTCGTGGTGAGTGGAAAAGGGGGGGGGCGGTGTTGCAGCGCATGAAATCTATCGAAGCGTGCGTTATCAATCAATGAAATCGATTCTATTGTTACGATAGATGTGAACTATCGATAGCATTCAGGGCCTCGGGCGGGCGCCACCACGCCAATGCGAAACTGTCGCCATGAAAGCCGCCCCCGCCACCGTCCGCACGCTGCTCCGGCAGGCCGCCGGCGCCATCGACCGCTTCGATGGCGAATGCCTGCTGGCCCACGTCCTGGACCAGCCCCGCGGGTGGCTGTTCGCGCACGCCGACGACCCGGTGGACCCGCCGGCCGCGGCCGCCTTCCTTGCCCTGCTGGCGCGCCGGGCCGCAGGCGAACCGGTGGCCTATCTGACCGGCGTGCAGGGCTTCTGGAGCCTGGCGCTGCAGGTCTCGCCGGCCACCCTGGTGCCGCGGCCGGACACCGAGCGGCTGGTGGAGCTGGCGCTGGACCGCCTGCCCGTCGACGCGCCGGCGCGGGTGGCCGACCTGGGCACCGGCAGCGGGGCGATCGCGCTGGCGATCGCGAAGGAGCGCCCGCGCGCCGAGGTGGTGGCCACCGACGCCAGCGCCGCGGCGCTGGGGGTCGCGCGCGGCAACGCGGCCCGCCTCGGGCTGGGCAACGTCGAATTCAGGCTCGGCGACTGGCTGGCGCCGCTCGCCGGCGAGCGCTACGACCTGATCGTCAGCAACCCCCCGTACATCGCCGCGGGGGATCCGCACCTGGCGCAGGGTGACCTGCGCTTCGAACCCCCGTCCGCGCTGGCCTCCGGTGCCGACGGGCTGGACGCCATCCGCACCATCGTGGCCGCGGCGCCCGCGCACCTGCGGCCGGGCAGCTGGCTGCTGCTGGAGCACGGCTGGGACCAGGGGGCCGCGGTGCGCGCGCTGCTGGCCGCCGCCGGATTCGCCGGGGCCGCCACCGCGCGCGACCTGGGCGGGCGCGACCGCGTGGCCAGCGCGCGGATGCCGGGCTGAGGCGGGCGCCGGCGGCCGGCCTCCTACAATGGGGGCGGAACCGCACCGAAGGACGCCCGCATGCGCACGCTGTATCCCGAGATCGCCCCCTACCAGACCGGCACGCTGCGGGTCGACGACCGCCACGTCCTGTACTGGGAGCAGTGCGGCAACCCGGACGGCAAGCCGGTGGTGGTCCTGCACGGCGGCCCGGGCGCGGGCTGCAGCGACAACATGCGCCGCTTCCACGACCCGGCGAAGTACCGCATCGTGCTGTTCGACCAGCGCGGCGCCGGCCGCAGCACGCCGCACGCCGACCTGGTCGACAACACCACCTGGGACCTCGTCGCCGACATCGAGAAGCTGCGCGGCCACCTCGGCATCGAACGCTGGCAGGTGTTCGGCGGCAGCTGGGGCTCCACCCTGGCGCTGGCCTACGCCGAGGCCCACCCGCAGCGGGTGGCCGAGCTGGTCCTGCGCGGCATCTTCATGCTGCGCCGCTGGGAGCTGGAATGGTTCTACCAGGAGGGCGCCAGCCGGCTGTTCCCCGACGCCTGGGCGCATTACGTCGCCGCGATACCGCAGGTCGAACGCGCCGACCTGATCTCCGCCTTCCACCGCCGGCTGACCTCGGACGATGCCGATGTCCGGCTGGCGGCGGCGCGGGCCTGGGCGATCTGGGAAGGCGGCACCAGCTACCTGCGGATCCCGGCCGACTACGCGGACACCCACGGCAACCCCGAGTTCGCGCTGGCGTTCGCGCGGATCGAGAACCACTACTTCGTCAACGGCGGCTTCTTCGAGGTCGAGGACCAGCTGCTGCGCGACGCCCACCGGATCGCCGGCATCCCCGGGGTGATCGTGCACGGCCGCTACGACGTGGTCTGCCCGGTGCAGAACGCGTTCGACCTGCACGCGGCCTGGCCGAAGGCGGAGCTCCTGGTCAGCCCGACCGCGGGCCACTCCGCGTTCGAGGCCGAGAACGCCAGCGCGCTGGTGGAGGCGACCGACCGCTTCGCCGCCGGGTAGCCGGCGGCGGGCTCAGTCCGCCGGCGAGCCGTCCGGGTTGTGGTCGACCATCCACAGCCCGGCCCACAGCTTGAGGTCCAGCTCGTAGCCTTCGGCGCGCTTGCGCATCAGCCAAGCCGGCGCCTGCGCGCGCGGGACCGCGTGGACGATGATGTTCTCGTCGTCCACGCCGCCCCCTTCGCCCACCCGCACCAGGTCGCGGGCGCGCACGAAGGCGATGCGCTCGTTGCTCATGCCGGAGCTGGTGGGGCCGGTCAGCAGCACGTCCACCCGGCCCGGCGACCAGCCGGTTTCCTCGACCAGCTCGCGCCGGGCGGCACCGGCCAGGGTGTCCTCCGCGTGGTCGTCGCCGACCAGGCCCGCGGGCATCTCGATGGTGCGCGCGCCCAGCGGCACCCGGAACTGCTCGACGAACAGCACCTCGTCGGCCGGCGTCACCGCGATCACGATCACCGCCATGCCCTGGCCGTGGGTGCGTTCGCAGGATTCCCAGTGGCCGATCCTGACCAGCCGCAGCCAGTCGCCTTCGTACAGGGTGTGCTTGAGGTTCTCGCCCATGCGCCGATGCTAGCGCAGGCGGGCGCGGGGGCGGGGGCTGCTGCTGGCGATTTTCCGCAAGCGGACAGGCACGGCATGCCTCAGCCTGGCAGCCCGGCCGCGTCCGCCAGCCGCCGGCGCGTCAGCGGGCCGAAGCCGATCCAGTCCGACAGCGCCGCCAGTTCCTCGGCGTCGCCGCCCGCGCGCGCGAAGTCGCCCTCCGGCAGCGGGGCCTCCAGCGCGACCCGCGTGAGCTGGCGCCACAGCAGCGCGTGCTCGCGCTGTTCCCGCAGCCGCACCGCCAGCTGCGCCGCGCCGCGCAGGCGCAGGAACGGCACCTCGTCGATCCGCGCCAGCAGCGCGTCCAGCGACTCGAAGTGGGCCAGCAGCACCGCCGCCGACTTCGGGCCGATGCCGGTCACGCCCGGGATATTGTCCACCG
>CAMLJA010000109.1 GCA_946480065.1 uncultured Thermomonas sp.
AGCGCCCGCCGAGGCCCGAGGTCAGCAGCATGTCGCCGGCGCGGACGTCGGCCGACAGCGGCACGTCGGCGGCGTGCAGCAGGTCGGTGCGGCCGCCGCCGTACACCATCAGGCGCACGCCGGTGCGCGCCACCACCGCGGGCACCGCGTGGTCCGGGTCGGTGATCAGCAGCACGGTGGCGGTGGCGGGGGTGGTGGCGATGACCTGCCCCATCAGGCCGCCGGCGTCGATCACCACCTGGCCCGTGCGCACGCCGTCGTTGCTGCCCGCGTCCAGCACCAGGCGCTGGCGGGTGGGGTCCAGGTCGATGTCGAGGATCCCGGCCAGCTGCACGTCCAGCCGGCCGCGCTCGGCGCTGGCCAGCAGCCCCCGCAGGCGCGCGTTCTCCGCCGCCGCCGCCTGCAGCCGCGCGTTGCGCGCGCCGGCCACCAGCAGCGCGTTGCGCAGCACCCGGTTGTCGTGCATCAGCTGGCGCCGGGTCACCGCGTCTTCGCGCAGGCCGGCGCCCAGCCGCGACGGCAGCCCGGCCACCCACCACAGCGGCTGCACCGCCACCTCGGCGCGCGCGCGCGCGGCGGCCAGCCAGCCGCCGCGGTGGTCCAGCACCATCAGCGCCGCGGCCAGCACCAGGTAGGCCAACAGCCGCAGCACGCCGGCGACATCGCCGGGGCGGGCTGCGGGGGGACCGGCATAGGACGGCACGTCAGTGGGTCGGCGAGGAGGCGTTCGGGGAAATGGGTCGGGGCGCCGGCCTGGCCGACGGATCGGCCGGCGCGGACGGCCACGCCGTTCGGGTAGCGTAGCGAAAACCGCGTGCTTCGCTACCCGGCCGGGGGGGCCGGCCAGCGAGGACCGGTCCCCGGCGTCAGCGCGCTCACTCCGGCGCGAAGAACTCGTTGCCGTGCATGTCCACCAGCTCCAGCGCGCGACCGCCGCCGCGGGCGACGCAGGTCAGCGGGTCGTCGGCCACCTGCACGTGCAGGCCGGTCTCCTCGGAGATCAGCTTGTCCACGTCGCGCAGCAGGGCGCCGCCGCCGGTCAGCACGATGCCGCGCTCGGCCACGTCGGCGCACAGCTCGGGCGGGGTCTGCTCCAGCGCCAGCTTGATCGCCGAGACGATCCCGCCCAGCGGCTCGCGCAGGGCCTCCAGCACCTCGTTGGAGTTGATCGAGATGATCTTGGGCACGCCCTCGGCCAGGTGGCGGCCGGAGATCTCGATCTCGCGCACCTGCTGCTGCGGGTAGGCGTTGCCCAGGTCCAGCTTGATCCGCTCGGCGGTGGCATCGCCGATCAGCATGCCGTGGTGGCGGCGCACGTAGGCGATGATCGACTCGTCGAAGCGGTCGCCGCCGATGCGCACCGACTGCGAGTAGACGATGCCGTTCAGCGCGATCACCGCCACCTCGGTGGTGCCGCCGCCGATGTCCACCACCATCGAACCGCGCGCCTCGGTCACCGGCATGCCGGCGCCGATCGCCGCCGCCATCGGTTCCTCGATCAGGTAGACCTCGCGGGCGCCGGCTTCTTCCGCCGATTCCTTGATCGCGCGGCGCTCGACCTGGGTGCTGCCGGCCGGCACGCACACCAGCACGCGCGGGCTGGGGCGCAGGAAGCGGCTCTTGTGCACCTTGCGGATGAAGTGCTTGAGCATCTCCTCGGTGTAGGTGAAGTCGGCGATCACGCCGTCCTTCATCGGCCGCACGGTGTGCATGTGCCCGGGGGTGCGGCCGAGCATCTGCTTGGCCTCGCTGCCCACCGCGGCGACCGCGCGCGGGCCGCCGCCGCGGTCCTGGCGCACCGCGACCACCGAGGGTTCGTTGAGGACGATGCCCTGGCCGCGCACGTAGATCAGGGTATTGGCGGTGCCGAGGTCGATGGAGAGGTCGCTGGAGAAGTAGCGGCCGAGGAACTTGAACATGCGAGGGGGCTGCCGGAAGGGGGAATCGCCGCGCGGGGGAACGCGGAAGGAGGTCGGACGCCGCGGCCGTGCACAACCGCCGGGGGCGGTTAGCCTAGCAACGCCCCCGGGCGCCGGCAAGGAGAAACGCGCCGCGCAGGCTGGCCGCGGCGCGGCGCCGACGTTACCCTGTGCGGCCCTGCGCCCGCGCCCCACCCGAGACCCCGATGGCTGCCCTGATCTGCGGCTCCCTGGCCTACGACACCATCATGGTGTTCCCCGACCAGTTCAAGAACCACATCCTGCCGGACAAGGTGCACATCCTGAACGTGTCCTTCCTGGTCCCGCGGATGCGCCGCGAGTTCGGCGGCTGCGCCGGCAACATCGCCTACAACCTGAAGCTGCTTGGCGGCGACCCGATCCCGATGGCCACCGTGGGCGCCGACTTCGCGCCCTACCGGGCGTGGTTCGAGGAGCACGGCATCAACCTGGCCTTCGTGAAGGAGATCGAGGAGCTGTTCACCCCGCAGGCCTTCATCACCACCGACCACGACAACAACCAGATCACCGCCTTCCACCCCGGCGCGATGATGCGCAGCTACGAGAACCACGTGCGCGACGTGCCCGGCGTGACCATCGGCATCGTCAGCCCGGACGGCCGCGAGGGCATGCTGCAGAACGCCCGCGAGTTCAGGGAGGCCGGGATCCCGTTCATCTTCGACCCCGGCCAGGCGATGCCGCTGTTCAACGGCGCCGAGCTGCGCGAGTTCATCGAGCAGGCCGACTACGTCTGCGTCAACGACTACGAATCCAACCTGCTGGCCGAGCGCACCGGCTGGAGCGAGAAGGAGATCGCCGGCAAGGTGAAGGCCTACATCGCCACCCGCGGGCCGAAGGGCGCGTGCATCCTCGCCGACGGCAAGACCTACGACATCCCGCCGGCGCACGAGCGCCGGGTCACCGACCCCACCGGCTGCGGCGACGCCTTCCGCGCCGGGCTGATCTTCGGCATCGAGAAGGGCTACGACTGGATGACCATCGGCCGCATGGGCAACCTGATGGGCGCGCTCAAGGTGGAGCACCCGGGCACCCAGAACCAGCGCTTCGACTACGCCGAATTCTCCGAGCAGTTCCGCCAGCAGTTCGGCTACGCGCTGGCGTAGCGGCCGCTCAGTTCCAGCCCGGCAGCCTGGCCGGGTCCAGCCCGCCCACCTCGAATTCGGCGGTCTTCCTGCCCACCGCCCGGGTCGGGAATTCGATCGACAGCTGCCTGCCCGCCCTGGCCAGCTTCCACAGCGCGCGGTGGTCGTCGATGAACATGGCGATGGCCTCGTCGGTCTTCGGCCGCGAACCGGGCAGCGTGTGGACCTTGCCGTCCACGGTGACCTTCAGGCGGCAGCCGCCGTAGCAGTCGAAGTCGCCCGCCTCCAGCACCAGGTAGCTGCTGCGGCCCCAGTCGGGGTGGTCGCGGAAGACCAGCCGCACCGGGTGGGCGCCGCTGCCGTCGGTGTCCACCGGCTCCTGCGAGTAGATCGCCGCCGACAGCTGGTGGCCGTGCTTGCCCACCGGCTCGTCGCCGTAGGCCCACAGCGCCGCCAGCCGGCGCTCCTGGCGCGCCGCCTCGTCCTTGGCGCGCACGTCCTCCAGCAGCGGCTTGACCCGCGCGGCCGCCGCGCTGGCCGGGTGGTCCATCAGCAGCACGTCGCCGTAGCCCTTGGCCAGGTGCCAGTTGCGCGCGGCCACCGCCTCGTCGAACTGGCGCGCCATCGTCTCCGCCTGCCGCTCCGCCGCCGCGGCCCGCTCGGCGGCCGCGCGCGCGGCCGCGTCGGGGTCGCCGCCCCCGCAGGCGGCCAGCAGCAGGGCGGTGGCGAGGGCGAGCGTGGCGGTCTTGCGCATGCGCGGCGGGTCCTGGGTCAGGGTGCGTCCACCAATTTCACCACGGCGTCGGCGACCTGTCGCGGCCGCTCCATCAGCGACATGTGGCCGCAGCCGTCCAGCAGCACCCGGCGCGCCTGCGGGATGCGGGCGGCGTAGAGGTCCAGCGCGCTGGGGTCGATGACTGCGTCCTGCCGGCACCACAGCAGCAGCGTGGGCTGGCGGATGCGCGCGGCGGCCTCGCCCGGGAGCAGGCTGTCGGGGCCACGGCCGATGCGGTCCAGCACCGCCTGCTCGAAGCCGGCGTCGGCGCGACGCCGGGCGATCAGCGCGGCCGACGCCGGCCACGGGATCCACGGCTTCGCGTCGGGGTCGAAGAACACGGTGTCGATGTAGCGCTGCAGGCTGGCGGCGTCGTCCACCGCGAACGGGTTCTGGCCGGCCAGCACCGCGCGGCCGAAGCGGTTGTCGCGGAAGCGCACGCCGGCCGCGTCCAGCAGCCCCAGCTTGGCCACCAGCTCCGGATGGCGCGCCGCCACCAGCGCGGCGATCCCGCCGCCCATGGAATGCCCCAGCAGCACCACCGGCTTGTCGGGCGAGAGGGCGCGGAGGAAGGCGGCCACGCGTTCGGCCTGGGCGGGGAAGCCGTAGTCCGTCCCGGACTTGCGCTGGGACTCGCCCCAGCCGGGCAGGTCCGGGACCAGCAGCCGGTAGCGCCCGCCCAGCGCGCGCGCCAGCGGGTACCAGTTCTCCTTGCTGCCGGTGAAGCCGTGGAGCATCACCACGGTGGGCGCGCCGGGCGCGTCGGCGTCGCGCCAGGCGTAGACCCAGCGGTGGCCGGCGGCCTCCACGGTGCCACGCGAGAGCCCGGCCGCGATCCGCTCGCGGGCGAACTCGGCGCGCACCAGCAGGAAGGGGTCGCGCAGCAGCGCGACCCCCGCCAGCACCACCGCGGCCAGCGCGACCAGCGCGGCGACCCGCCACGCGCGCATGGCCCGGCGCGCCGCCACCGCCGCTTACTTCGCCGGGGCCGGGGCCGGCACCGCGGCCGGATCGGGCTGCGGCGCGGCGGGCGCCGGCGCCGGGTTGGCCGCGGGCGCCGGGCTGGCCGCGGCCAGGGTGGCCTCGACCGTGCCGGTGGTGATCGGGTGGTAACCCGGCTTCGCCCTGGCGAAGACCGCCTTGGCGAAGGCCAGCCCGTCCGGCGTGGCCACCAGCGCCTTGTAGATCGGGATGATCAGCTTGCGCCGGCCCACCCGCTCCAGGAACTTGCCCATCTCCGGGCGCGCGGCCGCGTAGCCGCTGCGCTCGGCCAGCGGATACCAGCGCTGGGCGATCTCGCCGTTGGGCGTGCCGGTGAACTTGTAGGCGGCGTCGAGCTGCGCCAGCTGTTCGGGCTTCAACGTGTCCGGCATGCCTTCCAGGAAGTGCACCCACTCCTGGGTGGTCCAGGCATCGGTGACCGCCTTGGCCGGCAGCGTGCCGCTGCCCTGCCAGGCGATCCGCGCCGCGTCCACCGTGCCGAACTTGCCGGCCTCGACCACCGGCGCGCCATCGGGGATGCCCGGCTCGTACAGCCAGGCGTCGACCTCGTCCATGGTCACCTTGCCCGGGTACTTGTCGATCAGGTTGGCCTTCAGGTAGTCGCGGAACTGCGCGGTGGTGATGCTCTGGAAGGCGAAGTGGTCGAAGTAGCCCTTCAGCCACGGATCGAACACCTCGCGGCCGAAGCGCTTCTCCAGGAACTGCAGGAACCACGCGCCCTTGGTGTAGACGGTGGCGCTGGAGGAATCGTCCGGGTCGGCCAGCGTGCCCGGCTTCAGCGACAGGCGCTGCAGCTCCGGCTTCAGGGTCTTGTATTCCTCCTTCAGCTCGTCGCGGTCGATCACCTGCTCCATGTCGGCCATGTCCTTGCCGTACAGCGCCTCGGTGATGCGGCCCTGCACGTAGGTGGTGGTGCCCTCGTTGAGCCACGCATCCTTGTCGGTGGCGAAGGTGACCAGGTTGCCGGACCAGCTGTGCGCCAGCTCGTGCGCCACCAGCGAGACCAGCGACTTGTCGCCCACGATCACGGTGGGGGTGGCGAAGGTCAGGCGCGGGTTCTCCATGCCGCCGTAGGGGAAGCTGGGCGGCAGCACCAGCAGGTCGTAGCGGCCCCAGCGGTACGGGCCGTAGAGCTTCTCGGCGGTGTCGATCATCTTCTCGGTGTCGGCGAACTCGGCCTCGGCCTTGTCGACCATCGCCGGCTCGGCCCACACGCCGCTGCGGTCGGAGATCGGCTTGAACACCAGGTCGCCGGCGGCGATGGCGAGCAGGTAGGACGGGATCTTCTGCGGCATCTTGAAGCTGTAGTCGCCGTCGCGCGCCGCGGCCGGGTCGTTGTCCGCGCTCATCAGCACCATCGCGTCCTTCGGCGCGGTGACGTGGGCCGAGTAGGTGAAGCGGATCTGCGGCGTGTCCTGCAGCGGCACCCACGAGCGCGCGTGGATCTGCTGCGACTGGCTGAACATGAAGGGCTGCTTCTTGCCCTCGGTCATCGACGGCTCCAGCCACTGCAGGCCGGACGCATCGGGCGAGGTGGCGTAGGTCACGCGCACCTGCGCGGGATGCTCCGGCGCCTGGATGGTCAGCTTGCTGCCCAGGATCGGGTCCTTGCCGGCCAGGTCGTATTGCAGCTCGGTCCACTCCCCGCCCGCGCCCAGGCCCTCGACCTTCTGGATGCTCAGGTCGCGGGTGTCCAGCACCAGCCGGTCGGCGGCCTTGTCCAGCCATTCCAGGGTGTAGGTGGCGGTGCCGGAGAGCTGCTTCTTGGCGAAGTCGACCGCCAGGTCCAGCGCCAGGTCGGTGGTGCGGACCTTGTCCGGTTCGGCGTAGGAATGCTCGTCCACGACGGCCTCCGCCGCGGCGGCGGGCTGCGCGGGCGCGGCGGCCGGGGCGGCGCCGGC
>CAMLJA010000110.1 GCA_946480065.1 uncultured Thermomonas sp.
TCAGCGGCAGGCCGATCAGCGCCTGGCAGCGTGACGCGCCCGGCCCGCGCCTGCCGCTGAAGGTGCTCAGGCTGGCGCTGGCGCCGCCGCGGCGGGAGGACCTGCACGCGCGCATCGAGGCCCGCTTCGACGCCATGCTGGCGGCGGGCTTCCTCGACGAGGTGCGCGCCCTGCGCGCCCTGCAGGCCCTGCGCGCGCATCCGCGGCCGCTGGACCTGCCGGCCCTGCGCGCGGTCGGCTACCGGCAGGCCTGGGAACACCTGGACGGCGCGTCCACGTCGGCGGACTTCCGCGCGCGCGCGATCGCCGCCACCCGCCAGCTGGCCAAGCGCCAGTTCACCTGGCTGCGCGGCGAGCTGGACGCGCGCTGGTTCGACCCCGTGACCCGGCGCACGGAACTGGACGCCGCGGTGGCGGCGTTCCTGCCGCAAGCCGGCCCAAGCGGCCCGTCCTGAGCTACCATCGGGCGGCACCCGTCGCCAGGCGACGGGCGACAGGGACCGGGGGAGTGCCGCCAAGGCATCTGGTCCATGCGCACGAACAACAAGAACACAGCAGTGGGGAACAGCATGTCCAAGGGGCAATCCTTGCAGGATCCTTTCCTGAACGCCTTGCGCCGCGAGCGGGTGCCGGTGTCCATCTACCTGGTCAACGGCATCAAGCTGCAGGGCACCGTCGAATCGTTCGACCAGTTCGTGGTCCTGCTGCGCAGCACCGTCAGCCAGATGGTCTACAAGCACGCCATTTCCACGGTGGTACCCGCGCGCAACGTGCGGATCGCGCCGACCGGCCCGGGCGAGGACGAGCCGGCCGAGGCGGCCGCCGACTGAGCCTTGCATTCGCGGCGATCGCCCGCATCTAGGGCCCGATGCCGACCCAATTGTTCGAACGCTCCCGCGGGGGCGAACACGCGCTGCTGATCCAGCCCCATGCCGGCGGGCCGCCGGCCGAAGGCGCGCTGGAGGAATTCGGCGAGCTGGCCCGTTCCGCGGGCGCCACCGTGGCCGCGGTGCTGACGGCCCGGATCGACAAGCCCAGCCCCGCCACCCTGGTCGGGAGCGGCAAGCTGGAAGAGGTGAAGGCCGCCTGCGAGGCCACCGGCGCCGACCTGGTGCTGGTCAACCATGCGCTGAGCCCGGTGCAGGAGCGCAACCTGGAGAAGATCCTCGGGCGGCGGGTGGTCGACCGCACCGGCCTGATCCTGGACATCTTCGCCCAGCGCGCGCGCAGCCACGAGGGCAAGCTGCAGGTCGAGCTGGCGCAGCTGCGCCACATGGCGACCCGGCTGGTCCGCGGCTGGACCCACCTGGAGCGCCAGCGCGGCGGTTCCATCGGCCTGCGCGGCCCCGGCGAGACCCAGCTGGAAACCGACCGCCGCCTGCTGCAGAAGCGGGTGGACGTGCTGCAGAAGCGGCTGGAGAAGGTCGAGGTCCAGCACACCCAGATGCGCCGCGCGCGCGTCCGCAGCGAGCTGCCGCGGGTGGCGCTGGTGGGCTATACCAATGCCGGTAAGTCCACCCTGTTCAACGCGCTCACGGGCGCCGACGCCTACGCCGCCGACCAGCTGTTCGCCACCCTCGACCCCACCGTGCGCAGGATCGAGCTGCCCGGCGGCGGCGTGGTGCTGGCCGACACCGTCGGCTTCGTCCGCGACCTTCCGCACGAACTGGTGGCGGCGTTCCGTTCCACCCTGAGCGAGGCGCGCGAGGCCGACCTGCTGCTGCACGTGGTCGACGCCGACGACCCGCTGCGCGAGGAGCGCATGGCCCAGGTCGACGCGGTGCTGCGCGAGATCGGCGCCGGCGACATCCCGCAGCTGCGGGTGTTCAACAAGATCGACCGCATCGAGGGCGCCACCGCGCGGATCGACCAGCGCGGCGAGGCCGGGCACGCGGTGTGGCTGTCGGCCCGCGACGGGCTCGGCATCGACCTGCTGCGGCAGGCCTTGGGCGAGCAGCTGGACCTGCGGCGGGTGGTCGGCGAGGTCTTCCTGCCCACCGACGCCGGCCGCCTGCGCGCGCGCCTGCACGCGCTGGGCGCGATCCGCGCCGAGGCGCACGACGCCGAGGGCTGGCGGCTGCAGGTGGACCTGCCGGCGGCCGAGGCCGCGCGCCTGGCCGCGCAGGCTGGCGGCGCGCCGCTGCGGGCGCTGGTGCCGGAGGCCCCGGCGCATCCCGTAGAATCCCCGGCATGAGCAACCAGCAGACCGGCCCGCGCGGGCCAAATCCCCTCCGGATGGCGTGGAACCGGCCGGGCAGTGGCGGCGGCCGCAACCGCGGCGGCGGCGGGCTCGGCGGGCTGCTGGACCGCCTGCCGCGCTTCGGCGGCGGCGACGGCGGCATGGCGCGCTGGGTCTGGATCGTGCTGGCGCTGTGGCTGGCGTTCAACTGCTTCGTGCTGGTCGCCGAGCAGCAGCGCGGCGTGGTGCTGCGCTTCGGGCAGTTCCACCGCACCCTGCAGCCCGGCCCGCACTTGAAGCTGCCGTGGCCGCTGGAGCGCGTGGTCAAGGTCAACGCCACCCAGATCAAGACCTTCAGCGACACCGTGCCGGTGCTGACCCGTGACGAGAACATCGTCAGCGTGGAGATCAACGTGCAGTACCGCGTCGGCGACCCCAAGCTCTACCTGTTCGGCACCCGCGACGCCGACGGCGTGCTGCAGGAAGCCACCCTGAGCGCGGTCCGCGAGCAGGTGGGCCGCTCCGACCTCGACACCGTGCTGAGCGCGCGCAGCGCGCTGTCGGTTTCGTCCAAGCAGCGCCTGCAGGAGGCGCTGGACGGCTACCGCACCGGGCTGGTGGTGACCGAACTGAACCTGCCCAACGCGCGGCCGCCGGAGGAAGTGAAGCCGGCCTTCGACGACGTCAACGGCGCCCAGCAGGACAAGGACCGGATGAAGAACGAGGCCGAGGCCTACGCCAGCCGGATCGTGCCCGAGGCCCGCGGCCAGGCCGCCCGCGTGCGCACCGTGGCCGAGGGCTACCGGACCGCCGCGATCGCCCGCGCCACCGGCGACGCCGCCCGCTTCAGCCTGCTGGTGGAGCAGTACAAGGCCGCCCCCGAGGTGACCCGCAAGCGGCTGTGGCTGGAGACCGTGCAGCAGGTGCTGGCGAAGAACCGCAAGGTGGTGGGCGGCGACGGCCGCCAGCTGATCTACGTGCCGATGGCCGGCGCCGCGCCCGCCGCGCCGCAGCAGGCGCTGGTGCCGGAGCTGGCCTCGCCCACCGTCAACGCCGCGCCCGCTGCAGAGGCCGGGCCCCGCCCCAGCCGCCCGCAGGGGCGCGAGGAGAGCGAACGATGAGATTCTCGGCGTGGATGCCCGCGGCCTTCGCGGCGTTGCTGCTGGCGCTGGGCTCGGTGTTCGTGGTCAACGAGGGCCAGGCCGCGATCGTGCTCAACCTGGGCAAGGTGGTGCGCACCGACATCGGCCCCGGCCTGCACTTCAAGATCCCGCTGCTGGAGTCGGCCCGCGTCTTCGACCGCCGCCTGCAGGTGCTGGCGGCCGAGCCGGAGCGCTACCTGACCTCGGAGAAGAAGGACGTCAGCGTGGACTTCTTCGCGATCGGCCGGATCGCCAACGTGCGCGACTTCTACCGCGCCACCGGCGGCGACGAGACGGTGGCCGCGCAGCGGCTGGCGCCGATCATCAAGGACGCCCTGCGCAACGAGATCAACGCCCACACCCTGCAGGAAGTGGTGTCCGGCGACCGCGACAAGGTGCTGGCCGCGCAGCTGGAGTCCATCAACAAGGGCGCCGCCAACCTGGGCGTGGCGATCACCGACATCCGCATCAAGCGGATCGACCTGCCGACCGGCGGCGAGGTGATCGAGCAGGTCTACCGCCGCATGCGCGCCCAGCGCCAGCAGGTGGCCAGCAAGCTGCGCGCCGAGGGCCAGGAAGAGAAGCAGAAGATCGAGTCCGAGGCCGACCGCGAGAGCCAGGTGCTGCTGGCCGAGGCGGAGCGCGACGCGCAGAAGCTGCGCGGCGAGGGCGATGCCGAGGCGGCCCGGATCTACGCCGAGGCGGCCAACCGCGACCCCGCCTTCTACGCCTTCCAGCGCAGCCTGGAGGCCTACCGCAAGGCGTTCGCCGACGGCGAGGCGGTGATCGTGCTGGAGCGCAACGACCCGTTCCTGCAGTACCTGCGCAGCGACCGCTGACCGATGGCCGACCTGTGGGCGGCCCTGTGCCTGGTCGCGGTGGTCGAGGGCCTGTTCCTGTTCGCCGCGCCGGCCGCCTGGAAGCGCGCCGCCGAGCGCCTGCTGCGGATGCCCGACGAGCACGTGCGCCGGGTGGGCGCGGTGTTCCTGGTCCTGGGCCTGGTCTCGCTGTTCCTGCTGCGCCGCGGCTGAACCGCCGCGCCCCATCCGGGGCGGAACCCGGTAGAATGCCGGAAAGCCGGGGCACGCCCTCGGCTTTTTCCGTGTCTGGGCGCCCCCTCTCTTCCGCCCGGACCATGCACAGGAGCAATGCAGATGGGCCAGTCCGTCGTCGTCCTTGGCGCCCAGTGGGGCGATGAAGGCAAGGGCAAGATCGTCGACCTGCTGACGCAGGACATCGGCGCGGTGGTGCGCTTCCAGGGCGGCCACAACGCCGGCCACACGCTGGTGATCGGCGGCAAGAAGACCGTGCTGCACCTGATCCCGTCCGGCGTCCTGCGCGACGACGCGCTGTGCCTGATCGGCAACGGCGTGGTCCTGCATCCGGGCGCGCTGCAGAAGGAGATCGCCGAGCTGGAAGCCAGCGGGGTGGAAGTGCGCAGCCGCCTGAAGATCAGCCCGGCGACGCCGCTGATCATGCCGTACCACATCGCCCTGGACCAGGCGCGCGAGAAGGCCGCCGGCAAGTCCGCGATCGGCACCACCGGCCGCGGCATCGGCCCGGCCTACGAAGACAAGGTGGCGCGTCGCGGCATCCGCCTCGCCGACCTGCACTACCCGGTCGAGCTGGCCGAGAAGCTGCGGGCGGCGCTGGATTACCACAACTTCGTGCTGACCCAGTACCTGAAGGTCGATGCGGTGGACTACCAGCAGACCCTGGACGAGGCGCTGGCGTTCGGCGAATACGTGGAGCCGATGAAGGCCGACGTGGCCGGCATCCTGCACGAGCTGCGCAAGCAGGGGCGCAAGGTGCTGTTCGAGGGCGCGCAGGGCTCGCTGCTGGACATCGACCACGGCACCTATCCCTACGTCACCAGTTCCAACACCACGGTCGGCGGCGCGCTGGCGGGCACCGGCGTGGGCGCGGATGCGATCGACTACGTGCTTGGCATCGCCAAGGCGTATGCCACCCGCGTCGGCGGCGGCCCGTTCCCGACCGAACTCGACGATGCCGTGGGGCAGGGCATCCGCGACCGCGGCCAGGAATACGGCGCGACCACCGGGCGGCCGCGCCGCTGCGGCTGGATGGACATCGTGGCGCTCAAGCGCGCGGTGGCGATCAACGGCATCAGCGGCCTGTGCATCACCAAGCTGGACATCCTGGACGGCATGGAAACGCTGAAGATCTGCATTGCCTACGAGTACCGCGGCAAGCGCACCGAATATGCGCCGCTGGATTCGGCGGGGTGGGAAGACTGCAAGCCGGTGTACCTGGAGTTCCCGGGCTGGCAGGAATCCACCGCCGGCATCACCGAGTGGGACAAGCTGCCGCCGGCCGCGCGCGCCTACCTGCGCGCGCTGGAGGAGTTGGCGGGCTGCCCGCTGGCCATCGTCAGCACCGGCCCGGACCGCGACGCCAACATCGTCCTGCGCGATCCGTTCGCCTGAGGCGCGCGCCGGGGCCGCGCGTCGCCTGCGCGGGCCCCGGAGCCGGCCGGCGATCCCGCTGGCTGAACGCGTCTGCGCCATCCGGGCGGCAAGCCACCCGGTCGTGACTTCCGGCGCTGTCGCGGCGGCCCGGCCGACGCGATGATCGCCGGTTCGCGGACCTGCCGTCCGCGCCGCCCACGATCGAGGAGCTTCCATGCGTCGTACCCTGGTGACCGCAATCGCGCTGGCGCTGGCCAGCGCCGGCCCCGCCGCCCATGCCCGTCCGGCCGCCGCGCCCGACGCCCCCGCCGGAGCGGTGTCCACCGTCACCACCCAGCTGCCACGCGACGTCCGCCCGACCAGCTACGACATCGAGGTGGCCCCGCACGCCGACCGCCTGGCGTTCGACGGCAAGGTGCGGATCAACGTCGACGTGCTGCAGCCCACCCGCTCGATCACGCTGAACGCGGTCGACATGACCTTCGGCAAGGTCGGCCTGGCCCGCGCCCAGGGCAAGGACCTGGTGCCCAAGGTCAGCGTGGACGCCGCCGCCCAGACCGCCACCTTCACCTTCGACCAGCCGCTGCCGGTGGGCAGCTACCTGCTGTCGATCGAGTACAGCGGCAAGATCGGCACCCAGGCCAACGGGCTGTTCGCGCTGGACTACCCGACCCAGGCCGGCCAGAAGCGCGCGCTGTACACCCAGTTCGAGAACTCCGACGCGCGCCGCTTCATCCCGTCCTGGGACGAACCCAGCTTCAAGGCCACCTTCGACCTGACCGTGAACGCGCCGGCCGGCGACTTGGTCGTCGGCAACATGCCGGCGGCGTCGACCAGGGACATCGGCAAGGGCATGAAGCAGGTGGTGTTCCGGACCACGCCGAAGATGTC
>CAMLJA010000111.1 GCA_946480065.1 uncultured Thermomonas sp.
GGCCGGCGACCAGCGTAGCGTGGCCGAAGTGCCCGGCGTCCAGCGCATGCGCCGCCTGCGCGTAGGCGCGCTGCTGCCACGGCGCCAGCGGCGGCGGCATGCTCATGCCGGGGCCCCGCGGTAGTCGGCCAGCGCGGCCAGCGCGGCCGCCGCCACCTGGTCGGGGCCGGCGCTGGCGTCGATCACCCGGATGCGCCGCGGATCCGCCTTGGCGCGCGCCAGGAAACCGCCGCGCACGCGCTCGAAGAACTCGTCGCGCTCGCGCTCGATCCGGTCGGGCGCCGCGCCGGCTTCGCGCTCGCGGCCGCGGGTGCGCGCGCGGGCCGCGGCCACGCCCAGGTCCAGCAGCAGGGTCAGCCCGGGTTCGATCCCCACCACCCGCCGCTCCAGCTCGGCGATGAAGGCCGGATCCAGGCCGCGGGCCGCGCCCTGGTAGGCGTAGCTTGAGTCGGTGAAGCGGTCGCTGAGGACCCACGCGCCGCGCGCGAGCGCCGGCAGCACCCGTTCGCGCACGTGCTGGGCGCGCGCGGCGAACATCAGCAGCAGCTCGGTTTCCGGCGCCGCCGGCTCGTGCGCCGGGTCCAGCAGCAGGTCGCGGATGCGCTCGGCCAGCGGGGTGCCGCCCGGCTCGCGGGTGCACACCACCTCGCAGCCGTCGGCGAGCAGCGCGTCGCGCAGGGCCGAGAGCACCGTGCTCTTGCCGGCGCCCTCGCCCCCTTCGATGGTCAGCAGGCGCGGCTGGGACTGCAGCATCGTCACTTCGGCGCGACTCCTTCGCCGGCAGCCTGGCGCCGCGCGCGCACGCGCTGCAGGTAGGCGCGCACCGCGGCGTTGTGTTCGTCCAGGCTGCGGGTGAAGACGTGGCGGCCGCTGCCGTCGCCCACCGCGACGAAGTACAGCGCGTCGCCCGCGGCCGGATGGGTGGCCGCCTGCAGCGCGGCCTTGCCGGGCATGGCGATGGGGGTGGGCGGCAGCCCGCCGCGGGTGTAGGTGTTGTAGGGCGTGTCGGTGGCGAGGTCGGCGCGGCGGATGTCGCCGGCGTAGGCCTCGCCCATGCCGTAGATCACGGTGGGGTCGGTCTGCAGGCGCATGCCCGCCTGCAGCCGGCGCACGAACACCCCGGCGATCGCGGGACGCTCTTCGGCGATCCCGGTCTCCTTCTCCACGATCGACGCCAGGATCAGCGCCTGCTCGCGGTTGGCCAGCGGCAGCCCCGGCGCGCGCGCGGCCCAGGCCGCGTCGAGCGCTTCGTCCATGGCCGCGTGGGCGCGCCGCAGCACATCGAGGTCGGAGTCGCCCTTCACCCAGGCGTAGGTTTCCGGCAGGAAGCGGCCCTCCGGGTGCTGGCCCGGATGCCCCAGCGCGCGCATCAGCGCGGCGTCGTCCAGCGCGGCGCCGTCCTGCGCCAGCATTGGCGCGCGCGCCAGCGCCGCGCGCAGCTCGCGGATGTTCCAGCCTTCGACGATGGTGAAGTTGCGCCGCAGCACCCGGCCGTCGCGCATCGCCAGCAGCAGCGCACGCGGCGAGGTGCCGGCGGCGAGCGCGTATTCGCCGGCCTGCAGGCGCCCGGCGGCGCCCAGTTCGCGCGCCAGCAGCCGCCACTGCAGGCGGTCGCCGGTGGCCACCCCCTGCCCCTGCAGCGTGCGCAGCACGCCATCGAGGGTGTCGCCGCGCGCCACCACGAGGCTTGCGCCGGGTTCGATCCCGCCCAGCGGGGCCTCGGCGAAGGCCAGGTGGCGCTGCCACAGCAGCCCGCCGGCCAGGCCCGCCAGCACCAGCACGACCAGCAGGATGCGGCGGATGCCGCCGGCGGCGCCGCGCCGCGCGCGCCGGGTCATGCGGCCCGCCCCGCGGCGGTCGAGAACATCGGATAGGCCATCGCCAGTCGTTCCTGAAGATCATCCAGCGCCACCGTGCGCGCCCACGCACGCGGGCCCAGCGACGCGACCGGCAGGATACCGCGCACCGCGTTGCACAGGGCCAGCGCGTCGGAGAAAAGCACCTCGTCCATCGACAGCGCCGCCTCCTGGGCCAAGCCTGCTTCCAGCAGCCAGCCGCGCAGCACGCCGGCGACGCCGCAGCGCGCCACCGGCGGCGTCCACCAGCGGCCGTCGCGCAGCACCAGCAGGTTGGCCGAGGTGGCGCAGACCGGGGCGCCGTCCGTGTCGCGGACCAGCCCCTCGTCGCAGCCGGCGCGCTCCGCTTCCGCCCGCGCCAGCACCTGCTCCAGCCGGTTGCAGTGCTTGATGCCGGCCAGCGCCGGCTGGACCGCCATCCGGGTCTCGCAGGCATGCAGCCGCAGGCCGCCCGCGGGCGCCGGCGGGAGCGGGTGCAGCGCCAGCGTCCAGGCCGGCACGGCCGCGGCCGGCGGCGCGTAGCCGCGGCCGCCGTCGCCGCGGGTCAGCAGCAGCTTGAGCACGCCGGCATCGATGCCCGCGATCAACTCGGCGATGCGTGCCTCGACGAACGCCACGTCCGGCATGGCGATGCCGAGCCTGGCCGTGCCTTCGCGCAGCCGCGCAAAATGCCGCGGCCACAGCGGCACGTCGCCGCCGTGCACGCGCAGGGTTTCGAACACGCCGTCGCCGTACTGCAGGCCGCGGTTCGCGAGCGAAACCCCGTCCACCCGGGCCAGCCCCGCGAACGCCGCTCCGGCGCGCATCAGTCCACCCCCAGCGCGCGCAGCATGCCGCGCGCCTTCGCGCGCGTTTCGTCCAGCTCGCGCCGCGGATCTGAATCGATCACGATGCCCGCGCCGGTGCGGAAGCGCAGGGCATCGCCCTCCACCTCCGCGCTGCGGATCAGGATGTTGAGGTCCAGGTCGCCGTCGTGGCCCAGCCAGCCCATCGCGCCGGTGTAGGCGCCGCGGCCGGTAGCCTCCAGCTCGGCGATGACCTGCATGCAGCGCACCTTGGGGCAGCCGGTGATGGTGCCACCGGGGAACACGGCGGCGATCGCCTGCCCGGGGGTGACGCCGGCGCGCAGCGTCCCGCGCACGTTGCTGACGATGTGGTGCACGTGGGCATAGCTTTCCACCGTCATCAGCTCGTCCACCCGCACGCTGCCGGGCGCGCACACGCGGCCCAGGTCGTTGCGCTCGAGGTCGAGCAGCATCACGTGTTCGGCGCGTTCCTTCGGATGCCCGACCAGCTCGCGGATGCGCGCCGCGTCGTCGTCGCCCGGGAAGCGCGGACGCGTGCCGGCGATCGGCCGCGTCTCCGCCATGCCGCCGCGCAGCGACAGCAGCCGCTCCGGCGAGGCGCTGACCACGCTGCCCCACGGGCTGCGGAAGATGCCGGCGAACGGCGCCGGGTTGTGCGTGCGCAGGCGCTGGAACAACGCCGCCGGATCCAGCGCGCGGTCGAACGCCACCCGCCAGCCGCGCGACAGGTTGGCCTGGAACACGTCGCCGGCGGCCAGGTAGTCCAGCACGCGCGCCACGCCGTCGAGATAGCGCTGCGGCGGATCCTCGTCGACCCGCGCCGGCGGCGCCCACGCCGGCAGCGGCGGCAGGGCGCGGGCGCGCTCGGCATCATCGGCGATGCGCTGCAGCCACGCCTCGGCACCCGCTTCTGCCACCGCCACGCAATCACCCGTGGTGCGATCTCGCAGCAGCGCCGCCGGGCAGCGCAGCGCGACCGCGACCGGCAGGCCGCCGTCGGCCGCAGGTAGCCGCAGCACCGGCTCCACCTGCGCGGCCAGCTCGTAGCCCAGCAGCAGCGCCCAGCCGCCGCGGAACGGCCGCGTCGGGTCCGCTCCGGCGTCGCCTGCCGCACCGCGCGCGGCCTGCCAGTGCGCATCCAGCACCTCGAGGAAGCGGCCGTCGAGCGGCGCGCCGTCGAGCCTGCGCACGCGGCCGTCGCGATGCAGCGCGAAGCCCTCGCCCGCGTGGGCCAGCAGCAGGTCGTGCCGTCCCAGCGCGCCGCCGCTGCTGGATTCCAGCAGCACCGGGTAGCGCGCCGGGTCGAGCCGGTGCAGGTCCAGCGGGTCGGGGGCGTTGGCCAGGGGTCGATGGTTCATCGGCGGCAGCCACTGCGCCCCGCGCCTCCCCCGGTGCGGGGGAGGCGGCAGGCGTCAGATCCGCTTGAAGACCAGGGTGCCGTTGGTGCCGCCGAAGCCGAAGCCGTTCGACACGGCGACGTCGACCTGGGCCTCGCGGGCCACGTTGGGCACGTAGTCCAAGTCGCAGCCTTCGTCCGGGTTTTCCAGGTTGATGGTCGGCGGGATCACGCCGGTCTCCAGCGCCTTGACCGTGTAGATGGCCTCCACGCCGCCGGCCGCGCCGAGCAGGTGGCCGGTCATCGACTTGGTGGAGCTGACCATGGTCCGGTAGGCGTGGTCGCCCAGCGCGCGCTTGATCGCCAGCGTCTCCGCCACATCGCCCAGAGGCGTGCTGGTGCCGTGCGCGTTGAGGTAGCCCACGTCCTCCGGGTTCACCCCGGCGTCGCGGAACGCCATCGCCATGCAGCGCGCGGGGCCCTCGCCGTTCTCGCTGGGCGCGGTCATGTGGAAGGCATCCGAGGACGCGCCGAAGCCGGCCAGCTCGCAGTAGATGCGCGCGCCGCGGGCCTTGGCGTGCTCGTATTCCTCCAGCACCAGGATGCCGGCGCCGTCGCCCAGCACGAAGCCGTCGCGCTCGCTGTCCCACGGGCGCGAGGCGCGCGCCGGGTCGTCGTTGCGGGTGCTCATCGCCTTCATCGCGCAGAACCCGCCCATCGAGGTGGGCGAGCTGCCGCGCTCGGCGCCGCCGGCCACCATCGCGTCGGCGTCGCCGTACTGGATCATGCGCATGGCCATGCCGATGGAGTGGTTCGAGGTGGCGCAGGCGGAGACCGCGGAGAAGTTCGGGCCCTTGATGCCGGTCAGCAGGCTGACCTGGCCGGGCAGCATGTTGATGATGGTGCTGGGGACGTAGAACGGGCTGATCTTGCGCACCCCGCCCTCGTGCAGCTTGACCGCGGTCTCCTCGATCCCCCAGATGCCGCCGATGCCGGAGCCGATCAGCGCGCCGATGCGCTCGGCGTTGGCCTCGGTCACCTCCAGCCCGGCGTCCTGCATCGCCATCAGCGAAGCGGCCACGCCGTAGTGGATGAAGTGGTCCATCTTCTTCGCGTCCTTCGGGTTCACCCAGCGGGTGATGTCGAAGTCGCGGATCTCGCCGGCGATGCGGGTGGGATAGGTGCTGGCGTCGAAGCCGGTCACCATGCCGATGCCCGACCGGCCGTTGACGATGCCGTCCCAGTTGCCGGCCAGGTCGTTGCCCAGCGGCGAGACGATGCCCATTCCTGTTACCACGACGCGGCGCTTCGACATGCTTCCTCCTGCTGACGCCCGGGGTGCGGTGACGCAAACACAGGGGGCCGCATGCGCGGCCCCCGGGGTGGTGCTGGCCAGCGCCGGCTTACGCCTTGACGTGGGCCTTGATGTAGTCGATCGCCTGCTGCACCGAGGTGATCTTCTCGGCTTCCTCGTCCGGGATCTCGCACTCGAACTCTTCCTCGAGGGCCATCACCAGCTCCACGGTGTCCAGCGAGTCCGCGCCGAGGTCGTCCACGAACGACGCGCTGGTGGTGACGTCCTCTTCCTTGACGCCCAGTTGTTCGACGACGATCTTCTTGACGCGTTCTTCGATGCTGCTCATGTGGGTTGCTCCTCCCGGGAATCGGGTCGTTCGATGGTGAAGTGTACGGGAAAGCCGGGCGGCCATGCGGCCGCGCGGGACGGACTCACGGCATGTACATGCCGCCGTTGACGTGCAGGGTCTCGCCGGTGATGTAGCCGGCGGACGGCCCGGCCAGGAACGCCACGGCGCGGGCGATGTCGGCCGGCTCGCCCAGGCGGCCCAGCGCGATCTGGCCCAGCATCGCCTCGCGGGCGGCCTCCGGCAGGTCGGCGGTCATGTCGGTGGCGATGAAGCCCGGGGCGACCACGTTCACGGTGATCCCGCGCGAGCCGATCTCCTTGGCCAGCGACTTGCTGAAGGCGATGATGCCGGCCTTGGCCGCGGCGTAGTTGGCCTGCCCGGCGTTGCCGGTGACGCCGATCACCGAGGCGATGTTCACGATCCGGCCGCGGCGCGCCTTCATCATCCCGCGCAGCACCGCCTTGGAGGCGCGGAACACCGAGGTCAGGTTGGTGTCGATGATCGCCTGCCAGTCCTCGTCCTTCATCCGCATCAGCAGGTTGTCGCGGGTGATGCCGGCGTTGTTGACCAGGATCGAGATGGCGCCGAACTCGGTGGCGACGGCGTCGACCAGCGCCTCGATCGCGCCGGGCTCGTTGACGTCCAGCCGGCGCCCATGGCCACCGCGCGCGGCCAGGCGCTCGCCGATCGCCTGCGCGCCGGCATCCGACGTTGCGGTGCCGATCACGGTGGCGCCCAGCGCCGCCAGCTCGTCGGCGATCGCGGCGCCGATGCCGCGCGAGGCGCCGGTGACCAGCGCCACCTCGCCGTGCAGGGGAAGATCGGTCATGCGTTCCATTCCTCGATGGCGCCGGCGAACTCCGCCGGGGTGCCCAACGCGCGGGCGTCGAGCGACTTGTCGATGCGCTTGGCCAGGCCGGCCAGCACCTTGCCGGGGCCGCATTCGCCGATCCGCGCCACGCCGCGCGCGG